>NZ_CP159403.1:915000-1092500 GCF_040500525.1 Azospirillum formosense
TGGCGGTTCGACTTCGCCATTCCGCGCGGCGCCCGCGATGCCGAGGCCGCCTATGGCTTCACCGATGGCGCGTCGCCGGGGCAAAACTGGGCGGTGACCGTGCCGGGTCGCGCCTCGCCGCCGCGGATCGCCTACGTCTCGTGCAACGGGGCGGAGGACGAGGACAAGATCGCCGGGCTGAACGCGCCGCGCAACGCCTTGTGGGGCGACCTGCGGCGGCGCCATGAAAGCGAACGCTTCCATCTCCTGCTGCAGGGCGGTGATCAGCTCTACGCCGACGCGGTGTGGCGCCAGCCGCCTCTGCTCAGCGCCTGGAAGACGCGGACCGACGACGCCCGACTGGAGGAGCCCTTCACCCCCGCGATGGCGGAGGAGGCGGCGGACTTCTACTTCGACCTTTATCTGCGGGTCTGGGGCCAGCCGGAAACGGCGGCGGTGACCGCCCGAATTCCGTCGGTGATGATGTGGGACGACCACGACATCTTCGACGGATGGGGCTCCCACCCCGACGAGGAGATGACGTCCCCAACCTGGCGCGGCGTCTACACCGCCGCCCGCCGCCATTTCTCGCTGTTCCAGCTCGCCGCCATGGAGGACGCCCAGCCGGAATGCGTGTGGGGCGCCGCGCTGAACTCCTTCAGCCAGGGGTTCCGGCTGGGCGACATCGGCATTCTGGCGCTGGACATGCGCAGCGACCGCACGCCCCGCCGCGTCCTGTCGGACCGGGTCTGGGACGCCCTGCCGGAGTGGCTGGAACGCTTCAAGGGCTGCCGGCACCTGATCCTCATGTCCAGCGTCCCGCTGCTCTACCTCGACACCGGCGTGATGGAGCGGGCCGTCGGCCTGTCTCCCGTGCGCGTCGGGATCGAGGACGATCTGCGCGACCAGTGGCGCAGCCCGGCCCACATTGAGGAGTGGCTGCGCCTGCTCGGCCAGTTGGCCGAGTTCTCGCGGCGCACCGGGTGCCGGGTCACCTCCGTGTCGGGTGAAATCCACGCGGGCGCGCGGGCGGTGTTGCGCGGCGGCGGCGTGGAGATCTGGCAGCTCATCGCGTCGGGGGTCGTCCACCCCCCACCCGCCAAGGCGACGGCCTTCGCCCTGGAATGGCTGGCCGGCCGCAAGGAGACGCTGGACAACGGCTATGTGTTCGAAATGCCGGCTTTCCCCGAATCGGGCAAGCGGATCATCCGGCAGCGCAACTGGCTGTCGCTGATCTTCGACGGCAAGGGGCAGATCCACGCCCGCTGGTCGGCCGAAGGCCAGCCGAACCGCTACACCCAGGTGATCTGACCGGAGCCGGGCCGGTTCACTCCGACTGGGCTCACTCCGACTGGGTTCACTCCGACTGGGGCGACCGGCGGCGGTTGCGCAGGTTGAGCGCGTTGAGGAAGCTGGTGGCCTGCGCCGGCGTGGCCGGGCCGCCGGCACCCGGCGCCTTGGCCGAGGTCGCCAGGAAGCCGCCGACGCGGGCGCGCAGCTCCACCGAATCATGGGCGGCCTGATCGGCGTTCTCCGCCACCTGGCGGCGCACGTCGGCGTCGAGCGTGTTGAAGGCGCGGGTGGCGAATTCGAAGGCCGGCTGGGACTTGGTGGCGATCACCTGCCGCAGCGCCTTGGAAACCAGAACCGTGTCCAGCCCGCCGGGGCCGTCCACCCCGTCCAGAACATCGGCCAGGATGCCGATGGCCTGCAGGGTCTGGTTGTCATCGAGCGAGATGGGCTCCAGGCCGTCCATGACACTCACTTCCGATGTGGTTTGCCGAAGCGTGGTTGAACCGGCGGGGACACCGCCGGATCTGTTGCCGGTGCGAGGAAGCATAGTCGGAGCGCACCGCCGAGGCAATGCGCACGGCATCAGGCCCCACGCTTGGCGCCCCGGTTGGCGGCGCTGCGGTTGACGGCACTGCGGTTGACCAGGGCGACCCCGGCCACCGCCAGCGCCATGCCCGACAGGGCCAGCAGCCCCAGCCGCTCCCCGAACATCGCCCAGGCGATCACCGCCGTCACCGGCGGGACCAGATAGAACAGGCTCGCCACCCGCGCCGCAGCGCCGCGCCGGATCAGCACGAACAGCAGGAAGATCGCCCCCACCGACAGCACGAAGCTGAGCCACAGCAGGGCGAAGACGAACTCGCCGGTCCAGTCGATGCGCATGGTCTCGAACAGCGGGGCCAGCACCGCCAGCACCGCCGCGGTGGCGGCGTATTGAATGGCCGCGCCGCTGCGCAGGTCCATCGCCGTGCCGTGGCGCTTCTGGTAGAGCGTGCCGAAGGTGATGCCCAGCAGGGCGGCCAGCGCTAGGCCGATGCCAAGCGCGTCCGTCGAGTCGAAATGGAGCTTCTCCCCCACGACCAGCCCCACTCCGGCCAGCCCCATCAGGAAGCCGACCCACTGCCGCCCGGTCACCCGCTCGCCCAGCAGAGGGCCGGAGAGAGCCGCGGTCAGCAGCGGCTGGATGCCGACGATCAGCGCGGTCACCCCCGCCGGCATGCCCTTGGCGATGGCGCAGAACACCCCGGTCAGATAGACGCCGTGCACCAGCAAGCCGGCCAGCGCGATGCGCCCGGCCTCGGCCCAGCTTTTCGGCCAGGGGGCGCCGGTGACCAGGGCGACGACGCCGAGGATCACCGCGACCAGCCCCAACCGGACCAGCAGGAAGGTCAGCGGCTCCGCGTAGGGGAGTCCGTACTTCGCGCCGATGAAGCCCGTGCTCCACAGCAGCACGAACACGCCCGGCATCAGGCCCACCCAGTCGGGCCGCCCGCCCGCGGCGGCGGTGGTCGCTTGCACGGTCATCGTCTCTCGTCGTCTCCTATCCCCGTGCCTGCGCGCTCTCGGCGGCGGGGGCCTCGACCGCCAGGGGCGTAACATCCGGGGCGGGCGCCGCAGCGCCGGACGGGTCCGGCCTGGGCGCTTCCACCTCACGCGCGTCCGCCGCCGGCGTCGCACCCTCCTGAACGGCCTCGGCCGGCTTCGGCGGCGGGTTGCGCCGCGCCTCGGCCACCGACTGGAGATGGGCGCGCAGGCTTGCGTCCTTCTTCACCAGCCGATGGAAGTCTCTCACATCCAGGACCAGCAGTTGGCAATAGCCCATCGCACGCACATCGGCGTTGCGCCTTTGGCGGGTCAGCAGGGCCATCTCGCCGAACACCTCCCCGGTGCCGAGCTGGACCGGCTCGTCCAGCCCCGGAACCAGCACCTCCACGGCGCCGGACGCGATGAAGAACATCGCGTCGCCGCGCTCGCCGCGCCGGACGATGGTTTCCCCCGGGAGGACCAGCCGCGGCTTCAGCAGGGTGGCAATTCCGCGCAGGCGGTCGCCCTCCAGCCCCTCGAACAGCGGCACCCGCCCGACGAGGTCCATCAGATCCAGCCGCAGATCGAGCTTCGGCAGGGCGTCGAGCGCGCGGCGGCGGTCGTCGAGATCGCGCTGCAGGTCGCTCAGGATCTCCTGGCTGATGATCGACTCGGCGAAGAGGGCCCGGTAGTCGGCCTCCTCCAGCCGCAGGGCGGCGCGGTTGACGTACCGGCTCTGCAGGAGCAGCGCATAGTCGGGATATTGCAGCTTCAGCGCCGCCAACGCCTGCTCGACCATGGCGAGGCGCACCGTCAGGATGCCTTCCAGCTCGCAGGCGACGTCGGTGCCCAGCACCTGCCCGACCTTGTCGTTGATGAACTCCAGCAGCTCGCGCTGCACGGTGCGCACCCCCAGAAGGATCTCGAACCGGAAGGCGAGCCGGCGGGCCAGCGGCGCGTGGATGCCCAGCCGGCGGTGCAGCAGGCTGGCGACCCGCATCCAGGGCGTGAAGGAGATGAAGGGTTCCTCGAAGGCGCGGTAACCGGCGCGGCCCTGGGCCTTCACCGCGTCGAGCAAGCGCCCGGTCCGGCGGTTCAGCAGCTCCGCAACCCCGCGCGACAGGATGCCCTCGCGGAAATGCTCGTAATACAGCTCCTCCTCGCGGTTCACCAGGATGACGAGGCCGATGGTCACGCGGTCCTCGTTGTTCAGCGGCGCTTCGGTCGACTGCTCCCGGAGGATGGCGTCGAGCCGGTCGCTGTATTGGGAGACGGTGGAGCCGACGGCCTGCTCGTCGACCTCGTAGCGGTGGGCCAGCCCCTCCACCCGCTCGCGCACCCCGGCCAGGGACAGGGCGAGCGCGCGGTTGCGCATGGCGTGCTCGACCGGCGACAGCTTGTTGAGGCCGAGCAGGTTGATGACGGCGCGCAGCGTCGTGCCGTTGATGAACAGCGTGTAGAAGACGAAGCCGGTGACCAGGACGGCGACGAAGCCCTGCACCCGGTCGGGCACGCGCCCGTTCTCGGTAACGGCCAGCGCCAGCGTCAGCGACACCGCGCCGCGCAGGCCGCCCCACAGCATCACCGCCTTGTAGGCGTGGCTGACCCGCTGGGCCAGTCCGGCGCCGGACAGCAGCGGCAGCAGGCCGAACAGCACCAGCGCGCGGGACAGCGTCGCCGCCCCGACCACGACCAGCACCAGCCCGACGTCGCTCCAACCGATGCCGCCCAGCAGGCGCGGCACCAACAGCGCCGTCATCAGGAAGATCAACGAGTTGGCCCAGAAACCGAGCTGTTTCCAGACATGCTCCAGAGCCCCCCAGGTGGCCGGCGAGATGCGCGTGCGTCCCACCGACCCGACGACCAGCGCCGCCGTGACCACCGCCACGACGCCCGAGGCGCCGACGTAATGCTCCGCCAGCACGTAGCTGAGATAGGCGAGCGCCACGGTCAGCGTGATCTCGGCCATCGGCTGGTCGCGCACCGGCTCCACGATCATGCAGACCACGCGCCCGCAGACATAACCGGTGGCCACGCCGCCCGCGAAGTCGCGCAGGAACTCCATCGCCGCTTCGGTCGCCCCGCCATGGGCGTTGCGGGTCAGCATGCCGAGCAGCAACGTGAACAGGGCGATGGCCGCGGCGTCGTTCAGCAGGCTCTCACCCTCGACCAGCATGGTCAGGCGGCGCGGCGCGCCCAGGTCGCGGAAGATGCTGACGACCGCCGCCGGATCGGTGGTGGCGACGATCGCCCCCAGCAGCAGGCAGGCGATCAGCCCCATGGAGGTGAAGAGGGTCAGCGCGTAGCCGACGGCGAAGGTGCAGACGAACACCGCCACCACGGCCATCAGCAGGATCGGCCAGACGTCGTCGAACAGCCGCCGCACGTCCACCGCCAGCGCCGTTTCGAACAGCAGCACCGGCAGGAAGATGTAGATCAGCACCTCGGACGAGATGTCCATCTCGGCCAGGGAATTCAGGAAGTCATGGAAGGGGCCGGTGCCGCCTTGGCCGGCGAAGGTCTGGATCACCAGCCCCAGAGCCACGCCCACGGCGGCCAGAAGCACCGTGTAGGGCACCCGCAGCCGGGCCGCCAGTGGCGGAAGCAGGCTGACCAGCGCCAGAAGGCCGGATACCGCGAGGACGTAGATGACGATGACGTGCATGGGGCTGCCTTGCCCTTGGGGGGTCGCGGCGCACGGTATCGCCCGATCGGGACGGTAGCAAGGTCAGGATAAGGGACAAAGCTGTTCCGTACGTGTGACCGGACGTACGGTCCGGCCACACCTGTGCGGAAGAGAACGTACAGCGGTCGCGCCCCGTCAGGCCACCGCCAGGGTCACCGTCATGCGGAACCCGCCGGTGGAGCGGTTCTCAGCCCGGACCTTGCCGCCGAAGGCCTCGATGTTCCGCCGCACGATCCACAGGCCGATTCCGAAATGGGTCGCCTCGGCCTGGTTCTGGGCCGCCGCGTCCTTCGGCATGCCCCGCCCCGGCTCGCGCTGGGAGAAGTAGCGTTCGAAGATGCGCGGCAGGTTCGCCGGATCGACGCCGGGCCCCTCGTCCTCGACCACCAGCTCCGCCCAGGCGCCGTTGCGCGACAGGCGCACGCTGACGGTGCCGTCGGGCGGCGAGAAGCTGACGGCGTTCTCCACCAGATTCTCGATGACGGTTTCCAAGATGTCCTCGCTGGCCCGGACGACCACCCCGGACTCGATGCGCGAACGCATGTGGAGCTGCCGTTCGGCGAGCAGGCTGGTGTAGCCGCCGGCCATGCGCTCGACCAGATCGGACAGGTCCACGCGGCGGCGCGGCGGAACCAGCAGGTCGGCGGCGGCCTCGTCCATGCGCCGCCCGAACGAGACCAGGCCGTCGAGCTTGTCCACCGACTTCTCGATCATGGTCAGGGCGCGCTGGCTGCGGTTGTCCTCGGCGGACAGGGAACGGCGCAGCGGCTCCACCGACTGGCGGATGACCGCGATGGGCGTCTTGTAGGCGTGGGCGTTGTCCTCCGCCGCACGGCGCAGCGACCGCGCGCTCTCGCGCAGGGTGTCGACCAGCCGGTCGAAGTCCTCGGCCACCCCCGACAGCTCCGGCACGGTGTTGCGGTTGGTGAAGGACCCCTGCCCGCCCTCGCCGATGCCGCCCGACACGATGTCGCGCGCCAGATCGCCGAAGCGGTGCAGGTTGCGCCACACCCCCAGCAGGACGGCCATGACCAGCGCCGCCATGACGATGTAGATCATCGCCGCGGCCTGAACGACCGGCGTGCTCCAGTAGGGCCGCCCCAGGGAGGATTCCAGATAGCCGCCGGCGGTGTGGCTGGTGACGAGCGCCCAGCAGCCGAAGGCGGTGTTGACCGGCGTGACCGAGGTCAGAATTTCATAGCCGCCGGAGGAACGCGGCAGGCGCAGCGCCAGCGGCTCGTTCCCGGCGCAGGAGGCGCCCAACCGGTCCAGCACCCCCTGTTCGAGGAGCTGGTGCCGCTCGGCGTCCAGATCGTCGGTGGGCACCGACGGGGCGGCGGCGACGTAGTAGAAGCCGTCGCTGCCCATCAGGTTGTTGCCGGCCAGCGCGCGCGGCCGGACCAGCAGCTTCAGCCGGGTGTTCCCGTCCGCGAAGCGGCGCAGGATGGGGCCGAGCTGCGGCAAGGCCGCGCGGTTGGCGCGGGACAGGTCCGGCTCCAACGCGCGGGCGATCAGCTCGCCCTGCCGCTGCGCGCTTTGCAGCAGCAGGGTCTGCGTCGTGGTGTCGGCGCGCTGGAACTGATCATAGATCAGCACCGGGACCGCCAGGAAGACGATGGTCAGCAGCGCCAGCCGGCTGGCCAGCGAGTGCCACAACCACCGCAACCGGCCGCCGGGGAAACCCGCCATGGAGAAGCCTCCCTTGGTGAGTTCCGCCCCGTCCCGCACCCCGTCAGGCCCGCGGGCCTCAATCGGCAGCAGCGCCATCGGCCATCACATCCGCGTCGTCGTCGCGCGTGCGGCCCGTGCCACCGGTGCCGTTGCCCCAGCGGTAGCCAAAGCCCGGATAGTTCTCAATGCAGTCGAACTCGGCATCCACCACGCGGAACTTCTGGCGAATGCGCTTGATGAAGGCACGGACGTTGGCGCGGTAGCCCGACGGGCCGTAGCCGGCCAGGAAGCCCTTGCCATGCACGAGGTCGTAGATCTCGCGGTAGGACACATCCTCTTCCGGACGGGTCGCCATCAGCTTGACGATGTTGAACTCGGTCAGCGTCAGGTCGATGCGCTTGCCGTTCCACAGGGCGCGGCTGTTGTCCAGGCGCAGGTCGAGATTGCCCAGCGCGTAGACGGATTCCTTCGGCCCCTCGGCCTCTTCCGGCGTGCCCTTGGAGCCGTCCACGATGAGGCGCATGCGCTTCAGCAGGATCGACAGGCTGCGCGACTTCTCGACGAAGTCGAGCGCGCCGCCGGCCAGGGCGGCCTCTTCGTAGATCTGGTCCGACAGCACGGTGAGGAAGATCACCGGCAGGTCGATGCCGCGGGAGCGCATCTGGCGCAGGACGTCGATGCCGTCCATCTTCGGCATGCGCCAGTCCAGCAGGACGATGTCCACCGAACCGCCCTCGGCGAAGAAGTCGAGCGCGGGTTCGCCACGGTCGAAGGTGATGACCTCATACCCCTCGTCGGCGAGGTTGAGGCTGAGGGATTCGCGGAACAGGTCGTCGTCGTCGACCAGCGCCACGCGGGCGACGGCGGCCTCAGTCATTGCGGACATCCCAGCCTTGGGCAAGGAGTTGAGCGAAGCATCGTTTATCGACATCTGGGACATTTTCGCTGCTCTTCATATCGTAGGAAAGGGCACGGAAGTCCTGGGAGGACGTCATGTCCATGAAGAAGAAGACTTTGAGCGAGCAATCGCCCTTAGCGTAATGCCACACCTTTGCAGGTGGCGCCTCTTCCGTTGCGGCAGGGGTGCCCAGGAGACGCCGGGTCTGGACTTGGTCCAGGCCGACGAGCGTTTCGGGGGACAGGGTGACGGGCGGGCTGGCGCCGCCGTACGGTACGGGGGGCAGCCCCGCCACCTCTGTCCCAGCCATGGCGATGACCTCGGCGGCGGGACCGGTCCCCGGACCGTTCACCGCCGGCGTGGCCGCCTGATCCTTGCCCGCGGCTTTGACGCGCGGAGGAGCAGGCTTCGTCTTCGGCACCGGAACGGCCATGGCGGTCGGTCCGGCGGTCTGCGTCTCGGGAGGAACCGTGGTGCCGGGGCACCCGGCCAGCAGAAGAACCGCCAGCACAAGGCCCGCCTTCCGCCGCCGGCACCCCACTCCGGCATTGGTTCCAGCCACTTCGCATATGGTACCCGTCATCGTCATCGTCGGGCCTTTCAAGCATCGTGGTTGAATTCGCGGGCTGTGTTGCTGGCCCCATGCCTGCACTTGCCGCCTCCGTGAGATCAAGGTCAGTCCAGTCTGGTTAATGTGGCGTTAAACCCCTGTTTGATACCCCCTTTTTGCGCACATTTGCGGCCAATTTTTGTTCCTACTCCTATCGATAGGTCGGATTTCGAACTAATTTGCCTATTTGTGGGTTAGAAGGGGCGGCGCTGGTCGCCTCAAATACCCACACTTCCCTTTGGCTTATCCTATGACGGGAGAAGCGCGAAGGGTCCGCGCACGGAGCGCGTGGCGCCGTGCGGCCATGGGCGGGAAAACCGGCGGGTGGGAAGGGAAAAGAAAAGGGCGAAAAAGAGCCCCAAAAACAATCGGCGGCGGAGCCACCCGGGTATGGCCCCACCGCCGGTCAGCCGGACGGGCAACAGTATCCATAAGATGAGAACGCCACTGAGACGTCTCACGCGATGTTGCCGCTTGAACTCCAGCCTTCTATCCGGCCGGCGTTACCGCCGGTCGGCACTGTGCGTACAATGCTTTTCGAGCATCAACCTTCACGCCGACCATCCTGCGCCCGTCCGATGCCCTCGTCAAGGCTGCTTTGACTGCAAAATGGGCTGGATTAACTCCGACGGCGATACTTCCGATGGCAATTGGCCAACACGCACAAAGGAGGTGCTCAAGAAGGCGGAGAGCGCCATAGGCACCGGAGGCCGATGCCCCTAGGCGAGCAGATTGACCGAACCGGACTGTGCGGGCACCCCCAGATCGCCTCCGCCAAACGCCGGCAGGCTGTCCGCCGAGGCCGCGATCGCGCCCCCCTCGGCGGACCCTTCCGGCTCGCCGGAACCACTGTCCGTGCCGTTCGGGTCGGTCATGGCCTCCACGAAGTCCTTCAGGGTCGTGCTGGACCCGAAAGCCGCTTGGCGCAGCTCGTTGACGTTGTCCTGGGACTCTTCGACAATCTTGTCGTAATCCTTGAAGGACTCTCGTCTTGCCTTGCGCCTCTCTTCAGCCTGATCCAGTTCGTTGGCGGCCTTTGCTTCGGCAATGATCGACTTCGCCGTGGCAAGGACGGCCTCCACCCGGCGCCCGAACTCGTCGGCCTCACGGTAGCGCGACATCTTCAGGTCGTTGTCGGCCATCATCCGCTGGATGTAGTTGCGGATCCGGTCGCCCTGTGGCGCGGCGGGGGCGGCGTTCAGGCTGGGCGCCTCCTCCGACATCAAGCGCTCCAGGTCGCTCCCCTGCCCGTCCGCCGCCTGCTCCTCGGCCTCCTTGTCGGCTTTTGCCTCAGCCCGGTCCTTTTCCTTCTCCTGCTCGGTCTTTGCGGTGGCGGCCTTGCCCTCCGACGACGCCTTGCCATCCGAAGCCACGCTTTGGACGGAGACCTGCCCGGCCAGACCGGCCGCCTCCGTCGCCACCGCCTCGGCGGAGCGCGCCTCCCCGTCCTCGGTCGCCTCTTCCACCGCCGCCGCATCCGCGGCGGCGGTGGTCCCCTCCGTGGCGGCGCCGTCGGTTGACAGCACGGACGGAACCGGTGCCATGGACGCGTCCGGCGGCGCGCCTTCGGCCGGGGCGCCCTCCCCGGGAGCACCATCGCCGCGGATGGTCACCGTCACATCGACGGCGATCTCCGTCTGGACCAGGGTGATGGAGGTGCGGGTGGTTGTCCGCTCAATGGTGATGCCGCCGGCGGACGGCGCTCCCGCACCGCCGGGAAGCCCCATTTCCGCGGCCGCGGCCACGCCGGCACCATACTCCTTGGCCGCCCGCCCGGCCTGCTTGGCGAGGATCGCGGCTTCGCGCGCCAGCTGCACCAGCTTTTCCCGGTCGCCCCGGCTGTGGCGCATCATCATCTTCAGTTCTTCGATCTTGCGCTCGACCTCATCCAGCCGTTGCGCGGCGACGGCCTTCGGCCCGCCGACGCGCTTGGCTTCCTCCAGCGCGTTGACGACGGCGGTGAAATTCTTCTGCTGCTCCGGAGTCATGGTGAAGGGCAGCTTCGCCTGGTCGGCCTTCTCGGTCAGGACCTGCTTGGCGTCCTTGCCCTCCATGGCCTCAAGCGCGCGCTCCCAGTCCTTCTTGGCCTTCTGAAGCTGGAAAAGGCTGTTCTGGCCGTTGGTCAGAGCGGAAAATATGCCGTTCACGGCCACCTCCTCCGGTTCGTCGGAACCTTCGCGAATTCGCGGAGAAGTTTAGCACAGTTTCGAAGCCCGTCCAATTCCGACAGCGCATCGGAAAGCTGGGCGGCAACCCCGCGTTGCTTCGCAGGAACGCAATACACACCTCGGAACTCCGATGCCCATGACGGTGTTTGATTCCCGACATCGGACGCCGCAAAGCGCGGCGAATTGCCGCAGGCTGCGGACCGGAACACACCCGCAGCCGACCCCGAGGAGGAAAACAGATGGCAGACCGCGATACGTTGGGCACCGGCGAACCGAACCGCAAGACGCCGGACCCGATGGCCGACCGTGGGGCGAACACGGGAATGGGGAACGACCGTTCGCAAAATCGGGGTTCCTCCCACGATATCAACCGTATGGCCGGCGAGGCCGCCGATGCCGGCCGCAACACCCTCGGCGACGCCCAGGGCCGCATCCGCTCCCTTCTGGAGATGCAGACCGACCGCGCCGCCGACCAGCTGGGCAGCGTCGCCAACGCGCTGCACAAGGCCGCGGAGCAGTTGAACGACGAGAACAACGGCACCGCCGCCCACTACGCCGGGCAGGCCGCCGACCGGGTGGAGCGGGTGGCCGACATGCTGCGCAACTCCACCGTGGACGACATGGTGGGTCAGGTGGAGCGCTTCGCGCGGCGCCAGCCGGAGGTCTTCGTCGGCGCCGCCTTCGCCGTGGGCTTCCTGTTCGCCCGCTTCGTCAAAAGCTCCGGGGAACGGCGATTTCGCGGCGCCTCGTCGTCGCATCTGACCGGTGGCTATGCCCGGCACGACCGCGGCTACGGCGGTCAAGGCCAGGAACATCACGATTACCGTGATTTCGGCCTGCGCGGCGCCGACCGTGCCGGTCAGGAGGCTCTGCGCACCGACCATGACCTCGCCGGCCACCGCCGGACCGGGACCGGCGGCTTCGGCGGCTCGGCCTCCACGGACGGTCCCGGCGCGGCGCGGCCGAGGTCCGGCCTGTCGTCCGGCATCGCCTCCTCCGGCATGACGTCGACGACGGCCATCACCTCGGCCGGCGGCGGGATCGGCCGCAACCAGGAGAGCCCGCGTCCGCTGAACGCCGCCACCGCGGCGACCACCGCCGCCCGCACCCGTGACGCCGCGGAAATGGTCGCCGCCTCCACGCCGGGCGGTGCCCAGGGCGGCGCCTCCGCCTCCAAGCCGGTGTCCGGCACGCCGACCCAGGAGGTCAAACCATGAGCGCTGCGGAGGACCGTTCCTACGATCCGCGGCAAGACCGACCCATCGCAGGCCTGTTCGCCGATCTGGCGCGCGAGACCACCAATCTCGCCCGCACCGAGATCGAGTTGGCCAAGGCCGAACTGACCGAAAAGGCCGGCCAGGCCGCGGGCGGCGCGGCCTATGTGGTCGCCGGCGGGCTCATCGCCTTCGCGGGCGTTCTGGTCCTGCTGGCCGCGGCGGTGCTGGCCCTGTCGAAGGTGGTCGAGCCCTGGCTGGCCGCCGTCATCGTCGGGGCCGTCGTGCTGGTCATCGGCGGCGTGCTGGCGATGATCGGCAAGAAGCGGCTCAGCCCGGAAAATCTTCAGCCGCAGCGCACCATCGAGACGCTGCGCGACGACAAGCGCTGGGCCCGCTCCCAGCTCGCGCGATGAGCGGCCCATGAGCGACGGATCAATGAACGGCGGTGAGAAGGGGCGCGGAAAGCCCCGCGACTACGACGCGATGCAACGGGAGATCCGCGAACGCCAGGCCCGGATCGGCGACACGATCCAGGTCCTGAAGCGCAAGACCGCGCGGCTCGCTCCCCGTCACCTGATGGAGCAGACCATGAACCGGATGCACACCACCCCCGGCGGCTACGGCGAACGCGCCCAGGACCGCTACTACGAGCCGATCCGCAACCAGACCCACCAGCGGTCCCATTCGGTCGGCGAGACCATGCGCAGCAACCCCATCCCGCTCGCCATGATCGGCATCGGGCTGGGCTGGCTGGCCCTGACCGCCTCGGGCTACGACCGGCGCATTGCGCGCAGCGGCACGATGCACAACGTCCGCGACCGCGCCGGCAGCGCCGCGCAGTACGCCCGCGACACCTTCTACAGCGCCGGCAGCAGCGTGCGCGAGGCCGCCAGCCACGCCTATGAACGGGCCAGCGACGCCGCGAGCCACGTCTACGAACGGGCGAGCGACGCCGTGGACGAGGCCGGCGACCGCGTGCGCGGCCTCGCCGACCATGCCCGCGACCGGGCGAGCGACCTGACCGACCACGCCCGCGACCGGGCGCACGGCATGCGCCGGGACATGAGCAGCCGTGTGGACAGCCACATCGGCAATCACGGGACCAGCCACTTCCGCGCGTCGGACCGGCTGCACAGCGCGACCGGGCGCTTCTGGGAGATGGTGGACGACCACCCGATGGTCGCCGGCATGATGGGCGTCGCGCTGGGTGCGGCGCTGGGCGCGAGCATCCCCTCCTCGCGCTATGAGGACCGCTGGGTCGGCGACTACGCCGACGAGGCGACGAACCGCGCCAAGGAGATGGCCCTCGACGCCATGGACCGCGGCACCCGCGCCGCCAGGGCGGCGGTCGAAGCCGCCAAGGAAGAGGTCGGAGACGCGGTGAGCGCGGCCAGCGACGCGGCGCGGGAGGAGGCGCGCAAGCCGGGCTGATCCGGTTTCGCTGACGGCTCCTTTCGGGTTCCACGCTGACTGCACCGGCCCCGCGGCCTCGACCGCGGGGCCGGCTTTTCATTTCCGACCGCGGCGTATGGTTTCCCGTGGGTGGAGGACGTCCGCGACAGTTCGCCGCAGCGTGCGCCGGGCGCAGCCCTGCCATCCTTATACCCGAGTGTTTTTCCCGGTTATCCCGCTCCGGTTCCGCTTGACAAAGGTCCTATGATGGCCACTTAATCTGGACCAATTTAGTCCTGTATCGGGGTGGTCATGATCCGGCTGAGCAAGCTGACCGACTACGCCATCGTCGTGATGAGCGAAATGGCGCGCCATGTGGGCACGGTGCACACCGTCTCCCATCTGGCGGAGCGCACGGGCGTGCCCTCCCCCACGGTCGCCAAGCTCATGAAGACGCTGACCCCGGCGGGGCTCACGACCTCGCACCGCGGCGCCGCCGGTGGTTATGCGCTCAGCCGCACCGCCGATGCAATCTCTATCGCCGAGATCATCACGGCGCTCGACGGCCCGATCGCGCTCACCGCCTGCGTGGAGGGCGGCGACAGCCAATGCGGCGTGCAGCGCCTGTGCCCGATGCGCGGCGGCTGGGAGAAGGTCAACAGCGCCATCCGCGGCGCGCTCGAACAGGTGACGCTGGCCGACATGATGGGTCCGCCCGCCTGGGCGGAGGGTCCACCCGGCCCGCTCGACAGCATTGGAGCCGGCCCAGGCCCGGCACGGCGCGCCGCCGTCTGACGTTTCGGCGCCTTCATCGGACAACGCTTTCAGGGAACGAGAGACAAGCATGGCCGCCACGACCGAAACCGTCGAACAGGTCCGCGCCGTCACGGAGCAGAAGTACAAGTACGGCTTCACGACGGACATCGAATCGGATGTCGCGCCCAAGGGCCTGAACGAGGACACCGTCCGCTTCATCTCCGCCAAGAAGGAGGAGCCGGAATGGCTTCTCGAATGGCGCCTGAAGGCGTTCCGCGTCTGGCAGGAGATGGAGGAGCCGCGCCATTGGGCGAAGCTGTCCTACCCGCCAATCGACTATCAGGACGCGCACTACTACGCCGCGCCCAAGATGAAGGACCGCCCGAAGTCGCTGGACGAGGTCGATCCCGAGCTGCTGAAGACCTACGAGAAGCTGGGCATCCCGCTGCGCGAGCAGGAGATCCTGGCCGGCGTCGAGGGGGCCGAGGGCAAGAGCCCGGCCATCGCCGTGGACGCCGTGTTCGACAGCGTGTCGGTCGCCACCACCTTCAAGGCCAAGCTGGAGGAGATGGGCATCATCTTCTGCTCGATCTCCGAGGCCGTGCACAAGTGCCCGGAGCTGGTCCAGAAGTATCTCGGCTCCGTCGTGCCGTACACGGACAACTTCTACGCGACGCTGAACTGCGCGGTCTTCACCGACGGCAGCTTCGTCTACATCCCGAAGGGCGTGCGCTGCCCGATGGAGCTGTCCACCTACTTCCGCATCAACCAAGCCAACACCGGCCAGTTCGAGCGGACGCTGATCATCGCCGACGAGGGCAGCTACGTCAGCTATCTGGAAGGCTGCACGGCGCCCCAGCGCGACGAGAACCAGCTGCACGCCGCGGTGGTCGAGCTGGTGGCCCTCGATGACGCCCAGATCAAGTACTCGACGGTCCAGAACTGGTACCCGGGCAACGCGGAGGGCATCGGCGGCATCTACAACTTCGTGACGAAGCGCGGCGCCTGCCGCGGCCGCAACTCGAAGATCTCCTGGACGCAGGTGGAAACCGGTTCGGCCATCACCTGGAAGTACCCGAGCTGCATCCTGCAGGGCGACAACTCGGTGGGCGAGTTCTATTCGGTCGCCATCACGAACAACTTCCAGCAGGCCGACACCGGCACCAAGATGATCCACATCGGCAAGAACACCCGCTCGACCATCGTGTCGAAGGGCATCTCCGCCGGGCGTGCGCAGCAGACCTACCGCGGGCTGGTGAAGATCCTGCCGAAGGCGGAGGGCGCGCGCAACCACACCCAGTGCGACAGCCTGTTGATCGGCGACCAGTGCGGCGCCCACACGGTGCCCTACATCGAGAACCGCAACCGCACCGCCCGCGTCGAGCACGAGGCGACGACCGCCAAGATCAGCGAGGACCAGCTGTTCTACTGCCGCCAGCGCGGCCTGTCGGAAGAGGACGCCGTGTCGCTGATCGTCAACGGCTTCTGCAAGGAAGTGCTGAAGGAGCTGCCCATGGAGTTCGCCGTGGAAGCCCAGAAGCTCGTCGGCATCAGCCTCGAAGGCAGCGTCGGCTGACCGCCCACCGTATCGCGAAGGAAGAAGAAACGATGATCGAGATCAAGAACCTGCACGCCACGGTGGACGGCAAGGAAATCCTCAAGGGCATCGACCTGACGATCAATCCGGGCGAGGTCCACGCCATCATGGGGCCGAATGGCTCGGGCAAGAGCACGCTCAGCTACGTGCTGGCCGGCCGCGACGGCTACGAGATCACCGAGGGCTCGGTGAGCTTCCTCGGCAAGGACCTGCTGGAGATGGAGCCGGAGGAGCGCGCCGCCGCCGGCCTGTTCCTGGCCTTCCAGTACCCGGTCGAGATCCCCGGCGTCGCCAACACCACCTTCCTGAAGTCCGCCCTGAACGCCATCCGCAAGCAGCGCGGCGAACCGGAGCTGGACGCCATGCAGTTCCTGAAGCTGGTGCGCGAGAAGACCAAGGCCCTGAACATGACCGACGAGATGCTGAAGCGCGCGGTCAACGTCGGCTTCTCCGGCGGCGAGAAGAAGCGGAACGAGACGCTCCAGATGGCCGTCCTCCAGCCGAAATTCGCCATCCTCGACGAGACGGACAGCGGCCTGGACATCGACGCGCTGAAGATCGTGGCCGAGGGCGTGAACGCGCTCCGCTCGCCCGAGCGGTCGATGCTGGTCATCACCCACTACCAGCGCCTGCTCGACTACATCGTGCCGGACCATGTGCACGTGCTGGCCTTCGGCAAGATCCAGCGCTCCGGCGGCAAGGAGCTGGCGCTGGAGCTGGAGAAGAACGGCTACGCCGAGTTCGGCGTGAACGAGGCGGCCTGACCATGGCGACGACGACCCTCACCAAGGCGCCGCGGGGCTACGACCCGGCGGCGGCCAAACCCTTCCTGGAGCAGCTCGACCGGGTCAAGGACGGCCTGCCCGGCGCCGACCTGTCCTGGCTGAACGAGCTGCGCGGCCAGGGCCACGACCGCTTCGCCGCGCTCGGCCTGCCGACCGTGAAGAACGAGTCCTGGCGCTACACCAACCTGCGCGCGCTCGACAAGCTGGCCTTCCAGCCGGCGGCCGCGACCGGCGAGGCGGTCCGCTTCGACGTGCTGCCGACCGTGCGGGCGGACGGCGCGACCGGCCCGCGGCTGGTCTTCGTGGACGGGCGCTTCCGGGCGGAGCTGTCCTCCACCGCCGGCCTGCCGGCGGGGGTCGAGCTGCTGAACCTCGCCGACGCCCTGGCGCGCAAGCCCGATCTGGTGGCCGAGCATCTGGGCCGCATCGCCGCCCCCGACGATCAGCCGCTGGTGGCGCTGAACACCGCCTTCCTGGAGGACGGCCCGGTCCTGCATGTGCCGCGCGGCGTCACGGTGGACGAGACCATCGAGCTGGTCTTCGTCTCCGTCGGCTCCGAGGCGCAGCCCACCGCCTTCCACCCGCGCGGCCTGATCGTCGCGGAGGCGGACTCCCGCGCCGTGATCGTCGAGCATCACGTGGGCCTGGGCTCCTGCACCACCCTGTCGAACGGCGTGACCGAGGTCTTCGTCGGCGCGGGCGCGTCGGTCCACCATTACAAGGTCCAGCGCGAGCACACGGAGTCCTTCCACCTGTCGCACACCGCGGCGAAGGTGGCCGGCAAGGGCGTCTACGACAACTTCATCCTGACCATCGGCGCCAAGCTGTCGCGCAACGAGGTCAACAGCGTCCTCGACGGCGAGGAAGGCGACACGCATGTCAGCGGCGCCTACATGGTGCGCGGCGGCCAGCATGTCGACACCACGACCTTCATCGACCACGCCAAGCCCTGCTGCACCAGCCGCGAGGTCTACAAGGGCGTGATCGACGACCAGGCCCGCGCCGTCTTCCAGGGCAAGATCATCGTCCGCCCCGACGCGCAGAAGACCGACGGCTACCAGCAGAACCGCGCGCTCCTGCTCTCCGACACCGCCGAGATCGACGCGAAGCCGGAGCTGGAGATCTACGCCGACGACGTGAAGTGCAGCCACGGCGCCACGGTGGGCGAGCTGGACGACGACCAGCTCTTCTACCTGCGCGCCCGCGGCATCGACAAGGCGGCTGCCCGCGGCCTGCTGATCGGCGCCTTCCTGTCCGAAGCGCTGGAGGAGATCGCCGAGGAGAGCGTCCGCGACGCCTTCCAGAGCTACGTCGCCGACTGGCAGAACGCGCGCTGAGGAGGGACCCGGAGATGGACACCCAGATCACCCTCCCCGCCTTCGATGTGGAGCGCGTCCGCGCCGACTTCCCCATCCTGTCGCGCACCGTGCACGAGCGGAAGGGCAAGCCCGGCAAGCCGCTCGTCTATCTGGACAGCGCCGCCTCCGCGCAGAAGCCGCGGCAGGTCATCGACGCCATGACCCGCTTCCTGGAGGAGGATTATTCCAACATCCACCGGGGCGTCCATTTCCTGTCGCAGACCGCCACCGACCAGTTCGAGGAGGCCCGCCGCAAGGTCGCCCGCTTCCTGAACGCCCCGTCGGAGCGCAACATCGTCTTCACCCGCAGCGCGACCGAGGCCGTCAACCTCGTCGCCCACAGCTACGGCCGGACCTTCCTGTCGGAAGGCGACGAGATCATCGTCTCGGTCATGGAGCACCACGCCAACATCGTGCCGTGGCAGCTCCTCCAGATGGACAAGGGCGTCCGCATCCGCGTCGTCCCGGTGGACGAGCACGGCGTGCTGGACCTGAACGCCTACGAGCACCTGCTGTCCGACCGCACGAAGCTGGTGGCGATGACCCACTGCTCCAACGTGCTGGGCACGGTGACGCCGGCCAAGATCATCGCCCGCATGGCCCACGAGCGCGGCGTGCCGGTGCTGTTCGACGGCAGCCAGGCCGCCGTGCACGGCGTGGTGGACGTGCAGGACATCGACGCCGACTTTTACATCATGACTGGCCACAAGCTCTACGGCCCGACCGGGACCGGCGTGCTCTACGGCAAGTACGACCTGCTGAAGAAGATGCCTCCCTACCAGGGCGGCGGCGACATGATCGAGAGCGTCAGCTTCGAAGGCACCACCTTCAAGGCTCCCCCGTCCCGCTTCGAGGCCGGCACCCCGGCGATCACCGAGGTCATCGGGCTGGGCGTGGCGCTGGATTACATGGAGACGCTGGGCCGCGAGGCCATCGCGGCGCACGAGCGCGACCTGCTCCAGTACGCCACGCAGCAGCTTTCCCAGATCGACGGCCTGCGCGTCTACGGCACCGCGCCGGGCAAGGGCCCGATCATCTCCTTCACGCTGGAGGGCGTGCACCCGCACGACCTCGGCACCATCGTGGACCAGTACGGCGTCGCCGTCCGCGTCGGCCGCCACTGCGCCGAGCCGCTGATGGAGCGTTTCGGCGTCGGCGCCACGGCGCGGGCCAGCTTCGCCCTTTACAACACGCGGGCGGAGGCCGACGCTCTCGTCGAATCGGTGATCGCGGTGAAGGAGTTCTTCGGAGCATGATGGACGAACTGCGCGAGCTGTACCAGGAAGTGATCCTGGACCACGGCAAGAACCCCCGGAACTTCCGGCATCCCGACGATGCCAACCGGGAGGCCAAGGGCGAGAACCCCATGTGCGGCGACCGCTTCATGGTCTATCTGAAGCTGAAGGACGGGGTGGTCGAGGACGTGGCCTTCCAGGGCCGCGGCTGCGCCATCTCCACCGCCAGCGCGTCCATGATGACCGAGGTGGTCAAGGGCAAGACCGAGGCGGAGGCCAAGGCCCTGTTCGAGACCTTCCACGACCTCTGCACCAAGGACGACCACGAGCATGGCGACCACGGTCCGGTGGACGAGGACGCCATGGAACGGCTGATGGTGCTGTCCGGCGTCCGTCAGTTCCCGGTGCGCGTGAAATGCGCCACCCTCGCTTGGCACGCGATGAACGCGGCCATCGAAGGCGAGGACAAGGCGAGCAGCGAGTAAGTTGCAGGAAACGGTGAAACGCGATGCCCGATGACGCGATCTCCAAGGAAGCCGACGCCGCGGAGGCCAAGCCGATGAACCAGACCGAAGCGGACATGGCGGCGGCCAAGGCCGCCTACGACCCGCGCGCCGCGCTGAGCGAGGCGGTGATCTCGGCGCTGAAGAGCTGCTATGACCCGGAAATCCCCGTGGACATCTGGGAACTCGGCCTGATCTACCGCGTCGACATCGGCCCGAACAACGAGGTCGAGATCGACATGACCCTGACCAGCCCCATGTGCCCGGTGGCCGGCGAGCTGCCGATGCAGGTGCAGCAGGCGGTTGAGTCCGTCGAGGACGTCACCACATGCAAGGTGGAACTGGTTTGGGAACCGCCCTGGCGCCAGGACATGATGTCCGAGGTCGCGCGGGTCCAACTGGACATGTTTTAAGGAGGCGAAGATCCCCCATGGCTACGGCTTCTACGGCTTCTCTCCCCAAGGCCCTTTCCATCACCGACGCCGCGGCTAACCGCGTGAAGGCGCTGATGGCGAAGGCGACCGACGACTACATCGGCCTGCGCATCGGCGTGAAGGCGAAGGGCTGCTCCGGCCTCAGCTACGACGTGCAGTACGCCAAGGAAAAAATGAAGTTCGACGAGGTGGTGGAGGACAAGGGCGTCACCGTCCTGATCGACCCCGCCGCCGTGATGTTCCTGATCGGCAGCGAGATGGACTACGTCGACGACAAGTTCCAGACCGGCTTCGTCTTCAAGAATCCGAACGAGAAGGGCCGCTGCGGCTGCGGCGAGAGCTTCCACGTTTGAGGTCGACTCGGTGTCTCCGGACCATGAAAGCCCCCTCCCACCGGAAGGGGGCTTTTTTCTTGGATCTTCCGAGAGCAACGGCAGCCCTGTCCAACGCCCCTTCGCGTCCCCACTCTCCATGCTAGAGTCCGTTCCCGCGACGCCGACACGGCCAAAACAAGGTTAGAGAAAAGCCCCATGGACAAAGGCACGCCCAAGGCCATCCGCCTCCAGGATTTCCGCCCGCCCGCGCATCTGATCGACACGGTCGACCTGTTCTTCGATCTCGGCGAGGAGGTGACCACGGTCCGCGCGCAGCTCGGGCTACGGCGCAACCCGGCGCGCGTCGACGCGGCGGCAACGCCGCTGACGCTGGACGGGCAGCGGCTGGAACTGGTGTCCGTGGCGCTGAACGGGCAGCCGCTGGGCGAGGCCGACTACACCGTCACGCCGGACCATCTGACCGTCCACAGCGTGCCGGAGAGCTTCACGCTGGAAACGGTCGTCCGCATCAAGCCGCAGGAGAACACGGCGCTGGAGGGGCTCTACAAGTCCTCCGGCAACTTCTGCACCCAGTGCGAGGCGGAAGGATTCCGCAAGATCACCTATTTCGCCGACCGGCCCGACGTGATGGCCCGCTACACCACCACGATCACCGCGGACAAGGCGCGCTATCCGGTGCTGCTGTCCAACGGCAACCTCATCGAATCCGGCGACCTGCCCGACGGGCGGCACCGCGCGGTGTGGGAGGACCCCTTCCCCAAGCCCTGCTACCTGTTCGCCCTGGTCGCCGGCACGCTGGTGCACCAGGAGGACCGCTTCCGCACCATGTCCGGTCGTGACGTGACCCTGCGCATCTATGTCGAGCCGGGGAACGAGGACAAGGTCGACCACGCCATGCGCTCGCTCATCAAGTCGATGCGATGGGACGAGGAGGTCTTCGGGCTGGAGTACGACCTCGACATCTTCAACATCGTCGCGGTCGGCGACTTCAACATGGGGGCGATGGAGAACAAGTCCCTCAACGTCTTCAACACGAAGTATATCCTGGCGAAGCCTGAAACCGCCACCGACCAGGATTTCCTGGGCATCGAGGCGGTGGTGGCCCACGAGTACTTCCACAATTGGACCGGCAACCGCGTCACCTGCCGCGACTGGTTCCAGCTCTCGCTGAAGGAAGGGCTGACCGTCTTCCGCGACCAGGAATTCTCCAGCGACATGAACTCGCGGGCGGTCAAGCGCATCGCCGACGTGCAGCGCCTGCGCACCGTGCAGTTCCCCGAGGATTCCGGCGCCATGGCCCACCCCGTGCGCCCGGACAGTTATGTGGAGATCAACAACTTCTACACCCCCACCGTCTACGACAAGGGGTCGGAAGTCATCCGCATGTACCACACGCTGCTGGGGCCGCAGGGCTTCCGCAAGGGCATGGACCTGTATTTCCAGCGCCACGACGGGCAGGCGGTGACCTGTGACGACTTCGCCGCGGCGATGTCCGACGCCACCGGCGTCGACCTGACCCAGTTCAAGCTCTGGTACCGGCAGGCCGGCACGCCGGAGCTGGACGTGAGCGGCGCCTTTGACGAAGCGGCCAAGACCTACCGGCTGACGGTCCGGCAGACCGTGCCGCCGACCCCCGGCCAGCCGGTGAAGGAGCCGATGTACATCCCGCTGGTCATGGGGCTGCTCGGTCCGGACGGGACCGACCTGCCGCTGCGCCTGACCGGCGAGGCGGAGTCCGCCGGCACCAGCCGCACCCTGCACATCACCCAGGCCGAGCAGACCTTCACCTTCGTGGACGTGCCGGCCCGCCCGGTGCCGTCGCTGCTGCGCGGCTTCTCCGCCCCGGTGAAGCTGCGGGCCGACCTGACGGACGGCGACCTGACCTTCCTGATGGCCAACGACAGCGACGCCTTCAACCGCTGGGAGGCCGGGCAGACGCTGGCGACCCGCCTGCTGCTCTCCCTCGTCGCCGACCGGCAGGCCGGGCGGGAGCTGGCGCTGCCGCAGAGCTTCATCGACGCGGTGGGCGCCGTCCTCAACGACGCCGACCAGGACCCGGCTTTCGCCGCGCAGGCCCTGGTTCTGCCGACCGAGAGCTACCTCGGCACGCAGATGGAGGTGATCGACCCCGACGCCATCCACGCCGTGCGCGAGTTCGCCCGCCGCCGGCTGGCCGAGGCGCTGCGTCCGGGCTGGCTGGACACGCACCGCCGCAACGCTGGCAACGAGCCCTTCTCGGTCGATGCCGCGGCCATCGGCCGGCGGGCGCTCAAGAATCTCTGCCTCGCCTATTTGATGGCGCTGGAGGATGAGGAGGCGCTCGGTCTCTGCCTCGGCCAGTATCGCGGCGCCCAGGCGATGACCGACGTGATGGCGGCGCTGCAGTTCCTCAGCAATTCCGGCGCGCCGGAGCGGGACGAGGCCATCGCCGATTTCTACGAGCGCTGGAAGGGCGAGGCGCTGGTGGTGGACAAGTGGTTCGGCGTGCAGGCGACCTCGCACCGGCCCGACACGCTGGAGCGGGTGACGAAACTGCTCTCCCACCCCGCCTTCGAGATCCGCAACCCAAACAAGGTCTACGCCCTGATCGGCGGCTTCGCGGGCGGCAACCCGGTGCGCTTCCACGACACCAGCGGGGCCGGCTATCGCTTCCTCGCGGATCAGGTCCTGCGGCTCGACCCCATGAATCCGCAGGTGGCGGCCCGCATGGTCGGTCCATTCTCGCGCCTGCGCCGCTACGACGCGACGCGACGCGCCCTGATGAAGGCCGAGCTGGAGCGCATCGTCGCCACGCCGGGCCTGTCGCCGGACGTCTTCGAGGTGGCGAGCAAGAGCCTGGAGGCCGCCGGCTGACCGGACGAGGCTGACGCAAAAGGAAAGGGCCGGAGGGTTTCCCCTCCGGCCCTTCTCCACCCCCGCGCCGAAACGCGGGCGTCTTTACTTCTGCTCGCCCAGGAAGGCGATCAGATCGTCCACCTTGCCGGCGTCCTTGATGCCCGCGAAGGCCATCGTGCCACCCGGAACGACTTCCTTCGGGGCGGTGATGTAGGCCTTCAGGTTGTCCGGGGTCCAGACCAGACCACCGGCGGCCTTCTCCTGCATCGGCTTGGAGTACTTGAAGCCGTCGATCGAGGCGGCCGGGCGGCCGACGACGCCGAACAGCGACGGACCGACCTTGTTCTTGCCCTGCTCGGCGGTGTGGCAGGCCATGCACTGCTTGAAGACGTCCTTACCGGCGGCGGCATCAGCGGCCTGCGCGGCGCCCGCGCCCATGGCAATGCCGGCGATCAGGGCGGCGCCCAGGATATGCTTGTTCATTGGTCAGATTCCCCCTTCCGGATGAGGCCGGCGTTCGGATGCCGGCAGGTTCGGGCGCAGCATACACATTCTGTGGTTAAGGCCAACCCCCCAACGTGTCGCGCCCACAGCACAAACACCAAATACGGGTTATTTCATCCACGCGAGAAGAAGAACAAGAACAGCCACGACTCCGAGCGCCGCCCAGGGAACATAGAAGCCTCCCCGCCCCCGGGCGGCGGGCAGGGGGATGGGGATTTCCGGGGCGGGCGCCGCCACGGCGGGCGTCACCGGTTGGGGCGCGGCGGCGCTGCGGGCCGTCGGCGGCGCGACGGTTCCGGGGACCGGTGCGGCGACCTTGTCAGTGATCGGCTCGGCAACCGGTTCCGGCGGCGGCCCGCCGACCAGGGCCGTGAATCGGTTGAAGAAGTCATCCGCCATCTTCCGCGCCGTGGCGTCCACCAGACGGGACCCGATCTGCGCCAGCTTGCCGCCGACCGTGGCGTTGGCGGTGTAGGACAGGACCGTCGCCGCTTCGCCGTCCGGTTGCAGGGACACCTTGGCGCCGCCCTTGCCGAAGCCGGCGGCCCCGCCGGACCCTTCGCCGGTGATGGTGTAGCCGTTGGGCGGATCGAGGTCGGAGAGCGTCACCTTGCCGGAGAACTTGGCGCTGACCGGCCCCACCTTGGCGACCACCTTGGCGGTGAACTCGGTGTCGGACGTCTTCTGCACCTCCTCGCAGCCGGGAATGCATTGGCGCAGGATCTCCGGGTCGTTCAGCGCCGCCCACACCTTGTCCCGCGGGGCCGTGATGCGCTGGCTGCCGCTCATGTCCATGACCTTGTCCTCCCCTGCCCTTTTTTTACAGCCAAGCCATAGCCGGACGATACGGCAAGGCCGCAACCGGCGACAGCCCCCCTTTCAGCCAGGACGGAACCAGACACTCAGCGCGGGGCTGGCGGAACGCAGTTCTGGACGATGGGCGTGCAGGCGGACAGCGAGGCGTTGCCCGGATAGGACACCTGCTCCACGGTCCCGCCCGGCCCCAGCACGACGGTGGCCTCGCACGAGCCCGGCGAGGAGGAACCGAACGGCAGCCCGAATCCCAGCCCGACGCCAACGCCGCTGGAACCGCCCCCACCGAAGCCGCCGACACCGATGCTGCTGCCGCCGAGCGGGCTGATCGCCACGCCGGGATCGGAGACGTACGTGTAATATTCCCGCCCGCCGGCCTGGGCCTGCCGCGCCGGAACACCGGCGCAGGCGAGCAACCGCTCCTTCGGCATGCCGACCAGTTCGGTCTGGGCCCGCCGGGCGATCTGCGGGTCCGGCCCCGTGGCGCATGACGCCAGGAATGCCCCGGCCATCCCAAGAAGCGCCGCCGTCCCGACCTGCCGAAGCGTCATGACCCTTGTCCTCCCACGCAGCATCGCACGACTGGCACAACCCCGCCCGCCGCTTGCGGTTCCCGGAGAAAGCCGGCTACCTAGACCGGAACGTGTTCCCAACCGATCCCGTTCGGGGTCGATCCTCCCAATGGGACGAGACGCCGGTTTGGGATGAGAGGGCGCTTTGACGGTTGATGGAGCGGAGGATCGTGGTATGACTGGCAAGGGTATGGTTTCGACTAGCGACGGTTCTGCGATGACCACGGTCTATCTCGCGCTTGGCAGCAATTTGGGCGATCGCGCCGCCAATCTGGCGGCCGCGCAGCAACGGCTCGCTCCGCAGGTCCGAATCACGCTGACCTCGCCCGTCTACGAAACCGCCCCGATGTATGTGACCGACCAGCCGGCCTTCCTGAACATGGCGCTGTGCGCCCAGACCGCGCTCGGCCCGTGGGAACTCCTGCGCCACGTCAAGAGCGTCGAGGCGGCGATGGGGCGCGACCTGGAGGGCGGCCCGCGCTTCGGGCCGCGCCCCATCGACATCGACATCCTGTTCTATGGCGGGCTGGTCATGTACGCGCCGGAACTGGAGATTCCCCATCCCCGCATCGCGGAGCGCGCCTTCGTCCTGGCCCCGCTGGCCGACATCGCGGGCGACCTCCAGCACCCGGCGATCGCGCGCAGCGTCGACGATCTGCTGGCCGCCGTGCCGGGCCGCGACACGGTGGTCCGCGCCGGAGTGGAGCGTCCGGTGACGGCCTGACTCCGGAGACGGATCAAGCGGACTGACCTTGCCGAATGGGCGGGCGCCTGCGCTATAGTGGGTGCGGCGCAGCGACGAGGCGGCCGCCCCCGGCGGGGAATGGACCAGGGCCGCCACCCGCCAGGAGATGTTTTTTGGCCAACGATCCCGTTACCCGACCCTCCGGCGCCGATGCTTCCGGCGCTGGGGCGACCTACACCATCCTGCTGCGCGACTTCACCGCCACCGTGTCGCTTGCCGGGCGGTCCGGACGCCCCACCGTCCGCATCAGCCTCGAGTTGAAAGTCAGCCACCCCGGCGTGAGCTTCCCCGACGACATCACCGCGGTCATGTCCTACGAGGACATCGTCGAGGACCTGCGCCGGCTGTGCGCCCAGGAGGCGGTTCCCGGCCCCGACTATCTGGCGGACCGCACGGCCGACTTGTGCCTGGCCCACCCCAAGGTGCGTCACGTGCGCGTCGATGTGGAGCTTTCATCCCCGTTTCCCGACACCGCCGGAGCCGGGGTCACGATCATCCGGAACCGTGACGCGGGCTGCTGACTCCGCCCACCGACCTTCCATCGGGTTAACCACATTGCCGGCATTGGCATGGGCGCGGGGATCAGGCATCAACATTCAGCGCTTTTTTACCCTTGCGCCGATTGTATTCGTTTGTTTCGCGGCGCATCTCTGTTGCGAAATACCGTATCTCGCGTACAATAGAAACAACGCCGCCTCTCGGCCGGCCGGAATGAACAGGGAGGGTAACATGGACCAATTGACGGCTCCGACCCTGTCGGAAATCCTGGACGAGCCCATCATCGTCGCCCTGATGCATCGGGACGGCATGACCGCTGAGACCCTGCGGCAACTTCTCGAACAGGTTGGACGCAATTTGCGCGACCGCGAGGAGCGGGTGGCCGCCTGACCGGGTGGAAACGCGCGGCGGGAGCGGACCGCCGCGGGCGCCGGCCGGCGTTCAGCGGACGGATACGACGCGGAAGGGGTGCTGCTCTCCGTCATGTTCGGTGATGGAGATGTATTCGCCCTCGACCAGCGTATGGCGGTCGAAGCGGAAGATCGGCTCGTCGTCGTCGGTGTCGTCGGCGTCGTAGTCGAACAGCCATCCCTTGCCCCGATGGACCAGATGACCGGACTGCTCGTCCTCCCCGCGCCAGAAGCGGCGGACCGTGCAGGCGGCTTTCTGGCTGCGCCATTCCTCGAGGTCGAGGTGACCGTCGGCGGTCAACGGAGCGGTGAATTCATAGCCATGCTCCGCGCTGCCTTCCGGATGTTCGGCGGTGCGGGCCAGTTCGAGGCGAATCGTCTTCAAGGGCACGGGCATCGTCCTTTGTGCTGGCGGCGGAATGAGACAGCGTGTCGCGGTGGCGCGACGGTTGGGGGAGCGCGCCGTGCGCACTCCCCGCCGCCCCCCCGACGCGAACCCGCCAATGCCAACCGGACGGAGGGCTGGTTGTTCCGCGCCTCCCCTCCTCCCAACGCACCGTCACGGCGCGGATGGGGCGTTTCCTTCCCACGTTCCTTCCCGGCGAGCCTTTGGTCCGCAGGCTCTTTCCGCTTCTACAGCGCCGGGTGCTGGTGCACGAAGCCGTCCAGGACCATCGTCAACTGACGGGCGTGGACGGCCTGCCCATGGCGGCGGGCCCGGTCAATGTCCTCGCGGATGATGCGGGCGATCCGGCGGATGCCTTCGGCGTCGTGGGCGAGGCAGCAGCCCAGCTCCACCGCCAGGATTTCCGGCAGATGCTCATGCTCCGCGATGGCGTCGATTTCCGCTTCGGTCAGATCGCTGAGCGCGATGCAATCGTCGATCGTCAACATGGCGCGTTCCCTTCCCGATTGCCGGGCCTTGCCCGGACCGGAGTCCGGGTGGCCCTTCTGGTTGAAAACCATCGGCGTGGAGGGCGCCGGACAGTGCGGCGCCGCGCGTCGGATCGGAGAAGCCCGGCCTTGCGACAGTGGGGCCCTTTGGTCAGTGGGCCATCAGGACGGGCAGGCTGGCGTGATTCAGCACATAGCGGGTCACGCCACCCAGGATCATTTCCCTCATCCGGCTGTGCCCGTACCCCCCCATCACGAGGAGGTCGGACCCAAGTTCGGCGGCCTTGTTGATGATGGCTTGGCCGACGGGTTCCGATCCCGGCTTCAATATGGTTACCTGAACATTAACGCCGTGCCAAGCGAGATGCTGGGCAATGCGACGACCTGCCGCAGCCTGGGTGTTGGAGGTCTCGGCGGTCAGCACGTGGACGGTGTCGGCGCCGGTCAGGAAGGGCATCGCAGCGGTCAGGGCGCGCACCGATTCGGGGCTGCCGTTCCAGGCGAGCGCCACCGTTCTCCCGATCTCGTCCGGCAGCGTGGCGGGGGCCAGCAGAAGCGGACGGGCCGCCCCCAGCAGGGCGCTTTCCACCGTGGCGTAGGCCTGGGTGTTGCTGTCCAGCGTGGTGTGGGCGAAGACCAGCAGGTCGGCCAGCCGCCCCTCGCGCGGCACCACCTCCTCGACGCGGCCGGTTTCCTCCCGCCACTGGGCGGTCGGCGCCTCGACGCCGGTGGGCATGTCGCGCAGTTCGATGTCCGCGGCGCGGATCACATCGTCGAAGGTGCGGCGGGCGGTGTGGAGGTGGGTCTTCGACTCCCCTTCGGCGGCGCGCATGATCTCCTCGACCATCGCCCCGGACATGCCCTCGCCCAGCATGGGCACGGCGTCGCGCGGATCAAGCGACACGAACAGGGCGTCGACATGGGCGTCGAATTCGCGCGCGATCTTCAGCGCGGCGTTCAAAGCCACCGTGTCGCCGTCGAGTCCGGCCAGCGGCACAAGGATCGTCTTGAATGACATGATCTCCCCCCGGGCCGTTTCCGCCGGCCCATCTTCTGGACGGTGCCTGTCGGAACGGCGGCTGGATGCACCGTTTCCAGCGCCGCGCCGCCCGTAGTCTAGACCATGGGGAACCGGCGGCGCCCGTTCCACCTGGAATTACACCAGTCGCTCCAGCACGGCCGCAAGCGTTTCCCCCGCATCCCTGCCAGCATTCGTACGCAGCCATTCAAGCGGGCCCAGATCATAGACGTCCTGCCGTTCGGCGACCTCCGCCGTCGCGTCGGAGGCGTCGCCGCGGCGGGCGGCGATTCGGGCGATCCGCGTGTCCAGCGGCGCGTCCAACCAGACCCCATCGAATCGCACGCCCACCGCCTCGGCAAGACCGGCGACGGCGGCCCGTTCGTCCGGGCGGGCGTGGACAGCGTCCAGCACCACGGCGTGCCCGGCGGTCAGCACGATCCGCGCCCGCTCCAGAAGCCCGGCATAAACCCTTCCGGTCATCGCCGGCGTGTAGGAGTCGGCGGGGAGCCGCTCGGTCTCAGCCACGCCGTTGAGGCGCTTGCGCAGCGCGTCGGAGCGCAGGACGACGGCACCGGGCGACGCTCCCAGCGACGGCGCCAGGGCGCGGGCCAGCCGGGTCTTTCCGCTGCCGGACAGGCCGCCGACGGCGACCAGCCGCGGCGGCGGCGGCTCCAACGCCGCAAGGGCCTGATCCAGATAGGCGATCGCCTCCCGTTCCAACGCCCGCGCCGCCTCCCCGCCGGGGCGGAGGGCCGCCGTCGTGGCGGCGATCTTGGCGCGGATGGCGGCCCGCGCCGACAAGAACAGGGGCAGCGGCGCCAGGGCGCCATAGTCCTCCGTCATGTCCAGGCTGCGGTTGAGGACGGCGTTGCCCAGCGGGCGAAGCCCACGCCGCTCCAGGTCCATCAGCAGGAAGGCGAGATCATAGGCGACGTCGATGACCGCCAGCCGCTCGTCGAACTCGATGCCGTCGAACAAGACCGGCTTCCCGTCCAGCCTGACGATGTTCCGCAGATGCAGGTCGCCATGGCAATGCCGGACGCAACCGCCGCGCCGCCGCTCCTCCAGCAGCGGGGCCAGCCGCTCCAGCGCCGCCGCCGACACCCAGGCCAGCCGCTCCACGCGCTCCGGCGGGAACAGGGACGCGTTGGCGCGCAACTCGGCGATGTTCCCCTCGACCACCTCCCGCATCGCCGCCGCCCCGCCGCCGTCCGGTCGCGGCTCGGCTGTCTGGTGAAAGGCGGTCACGGCGTCGGCCAAGCCGCGAGCCAGCGCCTCGTCGAGACCGCCCCGCTCCGCCACCCGGTCCAGCAGGTCGTCCTGGGAAAAGCGGCGCATCACGACCAGCCAGTCCAGCGCGGTTCCACCCGCCGCATCCTCGCCGCCGAAGGCGAGCGCTCCGTCCGCCCGCCGCACCACCGACTCCAGGCCGAGATAAAGGGATGGCGCCGTCCGCCGGTTCAGGCGCAGCTCCTCCAGGCAGGCCGCGCGCCGCCGCGCCGGCGTCGAGTAGTCCAGGTAGGGATAGCGCACCGCGCGCTTCAGCTTGTAGGCCCGGTCGCCCGCCAGGAAGACGATGGCCGCGTGGGTTTCGACGCGCTCCACCGCCGCCCCGCCGTGGCTCGCCGGATCGGCGAGGAAGGCGGCCACCATCGGCGTCGAACCCGGCGCTAGGTCCTGCTTCGGATCGGGTACGGCGTGCTGCATGAGGGCAGTCTAGCACGCTCCCCAGACCCCCGATGAGCCCCGCCAACCGCCTAGGCCGTCACAAACAGGGCAGCCCTGCCACCATTGACGCGGAGGAGGCCGCGCACGACATCTGGGAGTAGCCACCTTACGCCCTTGCGCGGGGGTGCGGTGCAACGCGTAATGCCACAACCGTGCCGGGATCGGACGCGGTAGGCTGGAGCAGCCGGAGTAGGACGGTCAACGATCGATCGGGAGCAGGCCGCCGTGCGTCATGGGACCTCGTGCCTCTGTCTGGTGGTTGCCGTGGCGGGCCTCGCGCTCTCCGGTTCCGCCGGCGCGCAGACCGTCTCCACGCCCGAAGACCGGATCGGCAACTGGAAGATCGGCGGCCTTGCCTACAGCGTCGGGGAAACGCCGGACACCAAGGTGTCGGACCTGCACAACAAGATCCGCATCGGCTCCTCCCTCCTGCCCAAGCTCGACGGCTACGCGGAGGTGCGCCCCTGGGTCGCCCTCGGCCCCAGCGCGCCGGACGGCAGCCTGCACGGCATGGGCGGCATCCTGATCGACGTGCCGCTGGGTGGGTCCTCCTTCGTCTTCACGCCCAGCTTCGGCGCCGGAACCCTGCCGGTCACGCCCCGCGATCCGGCGGCGACGGGCAGCGTGGTCGAGTTCCGCTCGCAGCTCGAACTCGGCTACCAGTTCGAAAACAAGGCCCGCTTCAGCCTCGGCTACAGCCGCATCGACACCAGCGGTCCGGCCGCCGACGCCGCCGCACCGGCCAACAACGTCTTCGGATTCTATTACCGCATGCCGTTCGGAGCCTTCACCGGACGCTGAATCCCCATCGGTTGTTTTGCAGCGCAGCATGGCCATCCGCGAATCACTTGGCCTTTGTTCTGACGCGGAGGCTGCGCAAAGGGGTTGGCAATACTCGCCTTAACCACTTGTTAATGACGGCTGGTTCTATTGACCTCGGGGACCAACGCCGGGGATTCGATCATGGCCAAGCGCAAGACCGCCACCGCAAAGACCGTCGAAGCCACTCCGTCGCTTGAAGCGGCCGAGGCGCTCGCCACCGACACCGGGGCGGAAATCGTCCTGAACACCAATTTCGCGGCCATCGAGCAGGACGCGGTCGCCTTGCTGCATGCCGCCAGCCTGCTGGTCGAAGCCGACACGCCGGAAAAGGCGAACCACGCGCTGGACCACAACCTGCGCCTCTGGGTCGCCATCAAGACGGTGCTCCAGAACGAGGAGAACACCCTCGACTCCGAGGTGAAGGCGAACCTGCGCAACCTCGCGCAGTACGTCACCGTCACCACCATGGAAGCGACCACGGGCTCCATCGAGACGCGCAAGCTGGTCTCGCTGTCGCGCATCAACATGCACATCGCGGAAGGCCTGCTGCACGGCCAGAAGACCCGCATGGTGCAGGAGCGCGCCTATGAGATCTGGGAGCGCGAGGGCCGCCCGAACGGGCGCGAGATGGACCATTGGCTGCTGGCCGAAGCCGAGATCGCCGATCTGATGAACAACCGCTGACCGGTTGGCAACGTCCGGATCGGCATGGCGCCGCAATCCGGCCATTCCGCCAGGACATGACCACCCGCGTCGCGGCAACGTGACGCGGGTGGTTGCGCTTGATAGCATTCGGGCGTGACCGCGCCTCCCCTCTCCCCCGCCCCCGCCCGTCCCGCGACGCCCCGCCACATCCGCGTGGAGAACATACCGCTCGGCATCGTCATGATGCTGGGGTCGGTGCTGCTCTTCTCCGTGATGAACGTGCTGGTGAAGCTGCTCTCGGAGACGTACCCCGTCATCGAGGTGACCTTCTTCCGCAACGCCATGGCGCTGATCCCCGTGGCGGTGGTCATCTCGCTTCAGGGCGGGTGGATCGACAACCTGCGCACCGAGCGGCCGATGGGGCATGTCTGGCGGTCGGTCGTCGGGCTGACCGCGATGTCGCTGACCTTCTGGTCGTTCAACCTGTTGCCCCTGGGCGACGCGGTGGCGCTGAACTTCTCGGCTCCGCTCTTCCTCACCGCCCTGTCGGTGCCGCTGCTCGGCGAGAAGGTCGGCATCCACCGGTGGAGCGCGGTGATGGTCGGCTTCGTCGGCGTCCTCATCATGGTCCAGCCGTCCGGCGAGATGCTGACGCATCTGGGCGCCCTGGTCGCCCTCGGGGCCGCCTTCTGCCAGTCCTTCGCGATGGTGGCGATCCGTCAGCTCAGCAAGACTGAACGCGCCAACACCATCGTCTTCTACTTCACGGCCATCACCACGCTGATCCTGGCGCTGGTCATGCCCTTCGTGTGGGTCACCCCGCGCAGCCTGACCGATCTCGCGCTGCTGTCGGCCACCGGCGTGCTGGGGGGCGGTGCGCAGCTGTTCCTGACCCGGGCCTATTCGTTGGCTCCGGCGGCGGTGGTCGCGCCCTTCAACTACGCCGCGCTGCTGTGGGCCGTGCTGTTCGGCTGGCTGCTGTGGAGCGAGATGCCGACCCTGCACATGGTGTCGGGCGCCGCCGTGGTGGCGGTGAGCGGCCTCTACATCCTGCACCGCGAGACCCGCCGCCGCCTTCCTCCCAGCCCGCCCGCGATGAGCGGCGGCGGCGACTGACCTCCAAAGTCGCCCTCACACCGCCGGTTGCAGCGAGCGTTCCATGGCCCCGGCGAGCTGACGCGGGGTTACCGGCTTGTGCATCAGGCCGAAGCCGTGGCGCACCGCGTCGCGCTGGCATTCCGGGCCGGTCTCCCCGGTCACGATGATCGCCGGGATCTCGGCGTCGAACAGCCGGCGGATGTCGAGGATGGCGTCGGTGCCGACCTTGCCCTCGCGCAGGCGGTAGTCGGCGATGATGATGTCCGGCTTGCGGCTGACCGAGCGCAGCTTGTCCACCGCCAGTTCCCCGGAGCCGGCGATCAGCACCTCGTAGCCCCATTCGCGCAGGATCGCCTGCAGGCCCAGCAGCACGATGGCGTCGTCGTCGATGACCATCGCCAGCCGCTCTTCCGCGCCGCCCGCCGCCGCCGGATGCGCCGCCACGGGATGCGCCGTTGACGCGAGATCGACGGGCTTCGAGGTTTCGCCCAGCGGCACTTCGATGGTGAAGACCGACCCGACGCCGGGCGTGGAGCGGACGGTCACCGGGTGGTCCAGAAGCAGCCCGATGCGCTGCACGATGGCGAGGCCCAGCCCGAGCCCCTGGCTGCGGTCGCGCTCCGGGTTTCCGACCTGATGGAACTCCTCGAAGATCCGGGGCAGATGCTCCTCCGAAATGCCGATGCCGGTGTCGGCGACCGTGATCCGCATCCGCCCGTCCACGACCGAGCAGGTGATGGCGATGTTGCCATGCTCGGTGTAGCGGATGGCGTTCTCCACGAGGTTGCGGATCATCCGCCCGAGAAGCACACGGTCGGAGCGGATGTTCAGCGGGCACCCCTCCATCGTCCAGTCCAGCCCCTTGCCGCGGGCCACCGGGGCGTAGCCCGCCGCGATGTGGTCGAGCAGCAGCGCCACCGGGAAGTCCTCCAGAGTCGGCTTGACCACACCGGCGTCCAGCCGCGACACGTCGAGCAGGCTGTCCAGCAACCCCTTCAGCGCGTCCAGCCCGCTTTCCAGGAGACGCAGCGCCTTCTGACCCTTCTCGCCCTGGACATGGCCGTGCAGCGCGCCAGAGAACAGGAACAGCGACTGCATCGGCTGGCGCAGGTCGTGGCTGGCCGACGCGAGGAACTTGGACTTGGACAAGGCCGCCCGTTCCGCCTCCTCCTTGGCCCGGCGCAGGGCGTCCTCGGCCTCCAGCCGGTCGGTCACGTCGGTGTTCGTGCCGAACCACAGAACGATGTCGCCGCCGGAATCGCGCACGGGCAGCGCCCGTGACAGGAACCAGCGGAAGGCGCCGTCCCGACCGGCCATGGGGAAGGTGTCCTCCCACGGTTCCCCCGTCCGGAAGGACCGCTGGAGACTGGCGGTGACGCGCTCGGCATGGTCGGCGGGAAGGATGCCGTCCCACAGCGGGCCGGTCGCGGAGTCCGTGCCCTCGACTCCCGTGTAGTCGCACCAGCGCTGGTTGTACCAGAAGATGCGGCCGTCCGGACGGGCCATCCAGGCAAGCTGCGGGATGGAGTCGGCCAGCGTGCGGAAGCGCAGCCCGACCTCCTCCGCCTCCTCCTTGGCGGCCTGCATCGCGTTGCGCGCTTCGAGGATGTCGGTGATGTCGGTGGAGGTGCCGAACCACCGCTCCTCCCCGCTTTCCGGATCGACGATCGCCAGCGCGCGCTGCTTGAACCAGCGGTAGGTGCCGTCGGCGCCGCGGATGCGCGCTTCCGTGTCGTAGATGATCCGTTGATCGACCGCCTGCGCCCAGATGGCGAGAATCCGCTCGCGGTCGTCGGGGTGGATGGAGTTGGCCCAGCCGAGGCCCTTGGCCGACGTCTCGGTCTGGCCGGTGTAGGCCAGCCACTGCCGGCTGAGATAGTCGCCGCTGCCGTCGGGCCGGCAGGTCCAGACCATCTGCGGCAGCGCCTCCAGGAGCGTGCGGTAGCGGTGTTCGCTGGCGCGCAGGGCGGCCTCCGCCGCGCGGTGGGCGGACACGTCGCGGAAATAGATGGACAGGCCGCCGCCCGCCTGCGGGTAGACGTTGAACATGGTCCAGCGCTGGAAGATGCCGGACAGCGCCTCGAACTCCCGCGGCTGCTGGTCGGCCATGGCCGCTTCGAAGGTGCGGATGATCGTGTTGCTGGCCACCTCCGGGTACAGGTCCAGCAGGCCGCGCCCGACGAGCTCGTCGCGCGGACGCTCGAACATCTCCTCCGCGCGCTTGTTCACGTAGGTGATCCGCCAGTCGCGGTCGATGGCGTAGAACGCGTCGCCGATGCTCTCCAGGATCTGGTTCGCCTGCTCCACCGCGCGTTCCAGCGCGCGCTCGGCGAGAAGGCGCTTGCTGATGTCCTGGAAATAGATGGCCAGCCCGGCGGACGACGGGAACACCCGCAGGAAGAGCCAGACACCAAGCGGCACGAAATAGGCCTCGAACTCGTCCGGCCGGCGGTCCCTCATGGCGACGTGCAGGCGGTCCCACAGCACCGTCCCCATGGCGTCGGGAAAGGCGTCCCACAAACGCTGTCCGGTCAGGTCGCTGCTGCCGCCCATCAGGCCGCGCGCGCGCCCGTTCATGTAAGCGATGCGCCAGGACCGGTCGACCTCGTAGACGCCGTCCGTCGTGCTTTCCAGAATGGCGTGGGACCGCCGGTCGGCCTCCGCCGCCGCCTCCGCCACGCGGGCGCGCCGCTCCGCCGCCTCCCGCCGGTCGTGCGACCGGGCGAGGACCCTGGCGATCAGCGCCGCCACCCCCAGCGCCCCCAGCCCGCCGCCGGCGACCGTGTAAACCGTGCGCCGCGCCGCCGCCTTGATCGGCGCCGACGGTGCTCCAAGAGCCAGGATCCAGCCGGGCGCGGCGATGGAGCCGGCTTTTGCCGACAGCACCTCCTCCCCCTGCCGCGTGTCGGACAGGAAGAACTCCTCGCCGGACTTCAGCGCCTTGGCCAATGAGTCATGGACGGGCTGCCCGACCACGGGATCGAACGCCGTGTTGGACCGGGTGCGGGCGATGACCAGACCGTCCTTGTCGAAAAGCGCAATGATCCAGTCCGGCCCCATGACCTGATCGACCAGGACCTGACGCAGGGACCAGGCCCGCACATAGGCGGTCAGGACCAACCGCACCTCGCCGACGCCCCACACCGGCACGCTGACGGCGAAAACCGGCTCCACCTTGCCGGTCGGATCGGTGATCACGCCGCTGACCCAGACCTCTCCCGAACGGAACACACGGTCCGTCTGCGCGGCGCGGGCGGCGGGATCGATGGTGTTGGCCTCCGGCTCCTGCGGCCGGTGGAGCAGGTTGATCTCGCCCCGGCGGTCGCGCACCTCCAGGGCGACCCAATCCGGACGCTGGCGCAGCGCGCGTTCCGACCGCTCCATCCAGACGGCGCGGTCGCCGATGTCCAGCGAACGGGCCGAGGACATGATTTCGAGCGCGCTGCGCGTCATAAGGACGCGCCCATCCACCGTCCGCACCGCCGCGTCGGTGGCGTGGCGGATCAGTTCCTCGACCGACCGCTCCTGTTGCCGGTCGACCAACATGATCGCGGCCACCGCGAAGGCGACGAGGGGAAGAAGCGCCAGCAGGGCCACAAAGGGGAGACGAAGGCGCATGCCCGATTTTCAGAAACTGTTGACGCCGCGCACTATAGACAGGCACTCAAGCGACTCCTACAGAATCCGCCCGTCTATCACTTTTTTCAGGAGCGAACGTTTGAAGTTCTTGGCGCTCTCAAATGAAATTTGGATGCACTACAAAAAGTGGTAATGGGCGGCGCGCAAGGCCACAGATTGGCGCAGCCCTGGATTTTCGATGACCAAATATCGATGGCGGGCCTGCGGGAATTCGATTTGCCGCGGGGACAGGTGGGCGGCACATTGGTCCAATGCCTGAATCCATGCCCCATTCCGCTTCCGCCGGCCGAAGCGGCGATATCCGCTTCGGCGAGTTCGTCGCGCTCATGGCCCTTCTGATGGCGCTGACGGCGCTGTCGATCGACATCATGCTCGTTGCCCTGCCGGACATCGCCGCGTCCTTCGGGGTGGTGCGGGAGAACGACCGGCAGCTCGTCATCACCGCCTACATGCTGGGTTTCGCGATCGGACAGCCGTTCCACGGGCCGCTGTCCGACCGCTTCGGGCGCAAGCCGGTGCTGGCCGCCGGGCTGGTGATCTTCGCCATAGGGTCGTTGGGCGCGGTCTTCGCCCCCAGCTTCACCACGCTTCTGGCCGCCCGCGCGCTTCAGGGCTTCGGCGCCGCCGCCCCGCGCGTCGTCGCCATCGCCATCGTGCGCGACCGCTTCGTCGGGCGCGACATGGCGCGGGTCATGTCCTTCGTGATGATGATCTTCATCATCGTGCCGATCATCGCGCCGGCCCTGGGCGAGGGCATCCTGCGTCTCGGCACCTGGCCGTGGGTGTTCGGCGCCCTGTTCCTGGCCGCCGTCGCCGCCTTCGCCTGGTCGATGCTGCGGCTGACGGAAACGCGAGCGGCGGAGGACCGGATGCCGCTGTCCCCGGCGGCGCTCGGCCACGCCTTCCGCAAGGTGGTGACGACGCGCGCGACGGTCGGCTACACCGCGGCGATGGGCCTCCTGTTCGGCGGGCTGCTGAGCTACGTCGGCAGCGCCCAGCAGATTTTCGTCGACGTCTACGGGCTGGGCGCGCTGTTCCCGGTGGCCTTCGGCGCCATCGCCGGCGTGATGGCGCTGGCCTCGCTGGTCAACGCGCGGCTGGTCGGGCGGGTCGGCATGCACCGGGTGTCGCACGTCGCCCTGATCGGCTACACGCTGACCGGCGTCGCCATGGCGCTGCTCGGCTTTCCGGAGCATCCGCCGCTGCTCGGCCTCGGCCTGTTCATGGCGGCGATCTTCTTCTGCTTCGGCCTGATCGCCCCGAACTTCAACGCCATGGCGATGGAACCGCTGGGCCATGTGGCGGGCATGGGATCGTCCTTCGTCGGCTTCTTCAGCACCGGCATGGCGGCGGTGGTCGGCTGGATCGTCGGCCAGTCCTTCGACGGCACCGTGCGCCCGCTGACCATCGGCTTCACCGTGCTGGGCGTGCTGGCGCTGCTGACGGTTTTGCTGACCGAGCGCGGAACCCTGATGCGTTCCACCCGCGCCGCCGCGGCGGCCCAGCCGGGGGACTGACGCCCGAGCCGGACGTCGGCCGGCACGGCGTCTCCGTCCTTGCCACCGGTGTGTCCAATTCGGCATAACGTGCGCGATGCCCGGAAGCGGGCCACGGGCGGGCACCGGCCCATCACGCTTGGGAGGGGACTGTGTTCCGCAAATTCGTCTATCTGCTGGCCTTGGCGCGCGAGCAGCATTTCGGCCGGGCGGCGGAGGCCTGCCACGTCTCCCAGCCGACGCTGTCCAACGCCATCCGCCAGCTCGAGGACGAACTGCGCGTGCCCATCGTCGAGCGCGGGCAGAAATTCTCCGGCTTCACGCCGGAAGGGCTGAAGGTGCTCGAATACGCGCGCCGCATCGTCGCGGAACGGGACGGGCTGTACCAGGAGCTGACGGCGCTCGGCCAGGGCCTGTCCGGCCATCTGCGGATCGGCGCCATCCCGACCGCTCTGCCCGCCGTCCCCCATGTGCTGGCCCGCTTCGCCGAGCGCTACCCGCAGATCCGCTCCAGCGTGCGTTCGCTCAGCTCGCGGGACATCCAGCGCGACCTCGACGGGTTCGAGCTGGACGCCGCCGTCACCTACCTCGACAACGAGCCGCTGAGCAACGTCCGCACCGTGCCGCTCTTCTCGGAGCGCTACTTCCTCCTGGCCCAGCGCCGCCAGGTCCGGGAGGGCGCCACCGGCATCCGCTGGGCGGACGCGGCGAAACTGCCGCTGTGCCTGCTCACCCCGGACATGCAGAACCGCCGCATCGCCGACACCGCCTTCCGCATGGCCGACCGGACGGTGGTTCCGCTGATGGAGACGAACTCCATCGTCACCATCTACACCATCGTGCGCAGCGGTCTGGCGGCCAGCGTGGTGCCCAGCCAGCTCCTCACCCTGGTCGCGCTCCACCCCGATCTGGTCGCCCTGCCGCTGACCGAGCCCGACCTGACCTACGCCGTCGGACTCGTCTACGCCGACCGCGATCCGCCGGCCCCGCTCGCCAAGGCGCTGGCCTCCGTCGCCGCCGAACCGGGCCTCGCCGAGCGCGTGCGCGCCTTGACCGACGAGGCCCTGGCCCCCTGGGGCCTGCCAAAAGGGCTATGATCTCAAGGACATAACCGCGCGATCCGTGTGGTGATAGCGAAACCCTATCACCGCATCAGAAAATCAAATTTGCGCGCCTCCTCCAATGTCCGTAACGCTGACGGACGAGACACCAACGAAGCGCCGCCGATCCAGGCGGACGCGGGGGAGGAGACCATGAACGCCCGATCTCCATGGAGCGAGGACCGCGCCACGGCGGTGATCGCCGCCAACCGTCACCTGCGCGGGGCCCTGCTGCCGATGCTGCACGCTCTGCAGGAAGAGTTCGGCTGCATCGACGAGGAGGCCATCCCGCTGCTGGCGCGTGAGCTGAACCTGTCGCGCGCCGACGTGCACGGGGTGGTGTCCTTCTACCACGAGTTCCGCCGCAGCCGTCCCGGCCGCCACACCATCAAGGTCTGCCGAGCCGAGGCCTGCCAGTCGATGAACGCCGACGGGCTGATCGAGCACATCCGCCGCCGCCTGAAGGTGGATTTCCACGAGACCACCGCCGACGACGCCTTCTCGCTGGAGCCGGTCTTCTGCCTGGGCAACTGCGCCCTGGCCCCCGCCGTGATGGTCGACGAGACGCTGCACGGCCGGGTCAGCCCGGCCCGCTTCGACGCCATCACCGCCTCCACCCTGGCCACGGAGGCCGCGCGATGAACGAGCCCCTGCACACGGTTTACGTGCCGCGCGACGCCGCCGCCCTGTCGGTGGGCGCCGACGAGACCGCCGCCGCCATCCGCGCGGAAGCCACCCGGCGCGGCATCCCGCTGCGCATCGTCCGCAACGGTTCCCGCGGCATGCTCTGGCTGGAGACCCTGGTCGAGGTGGAGACTCCCGAGGGCCGCGTCGCCTACGGCCCGGTGATGGCCGAGGACGTGGCCGGGCTGTTCGACGCCGGCTTCCTGGAGGGCGCCGACCACGCCCTGGCCCACGGCCTGACCGAGAAGATCCCCTACTTCGCCAAGCAGGAGCGGCTGACCTTCGCCCGCTGCGGCATCATCGACCCGCTGTCGGTCGAGGATTACCGGCTGCACGGCGGCTTCCGCGGGCTGGAGCGGGCGCTCGCCATGACCCCGGCGGAGATCGTCACCGAGGTCACCGAGTCCGGCCTGCGCGGCCGCGGCGGCGCCGGCTTCCCGACCGGCATCAAGTGGAACACGGTGCTGAACGCCAAGGCGGACCAGAAGTACATCTGCTGCAACGCCGACGAGGGCGACAGCGGCACCTTCGCCGACCGCATGATCATGGAAGGCGACCCCTTCTGCCTGATCGAGGGCATGACCATCGCCGCCATCGCGGTGGGCGCCACCGAGGGCTACATCTACATCCGCTCCGAATACCCGCACGCCGTCGCGACGATGCGCGAGGCGATCCGGCTGGCCTATGACGAGAAGTGGCTGGGCGACGAGATCCACGGCACCGGCCACCGCTTCCACCTCGACGTCCGCGTCGGCGCCGGCGCCTACATCTGCGGCGAGGAGACCTCCATGCTGGAAAGCCTGGAGGGCAAGCGCGGCACCGTCCGGGCCAAGCCGCCGCTGCCGGCGCTGGAGGGCCTGTTCGGCAAGCCGACCGTCGTCAACAACGTGCTGTCGCTGACCTCCGTCCCGATCATCCTGGACAAAGGCGCCAACCACTACCGCGACTTCGGCGTCGGCCGCTCGCGCGGCACGCTGGCCTTCCAGCTCGCCGGCAACATCAAGCACGGCGGCATCGTCGAGAAGGCCTTCGGCGTCACCCTGCACGAGCTGCTCTACGAGTTCGGCGGCGGCACCATCACCGGGCGCCCGATCCGCGCGGTGCAGGCCGGCGGCCCGCTCGGCGCCTACCTGCCGCCCTCGCTGTTCGAGCTGCCGAAGGATTACGAGGCCTTCGCGGCGGTCGAGGCGATGGTCGGCCACGGCGGCATCGTCGTCTTCGACGACAGCGTCGACATGGCCAAGCAGGCCCGTTTCGCCATGGAGTTCTGCGCCGCCGAATCCTGCGGCAAGTGTACCCCCTGCCGCATCGGCGCGGTGCGCGGCGTCGAGGTGATGGACCACATCATCGCCGGCGAGAAGGTGGAGGCGAACATCACGCTGCTCAACGACCTGTGCGAGGTCATGACCGACGGCTCGCTCTGCGCCATGGGCGGCATGACGCCGATCCCGGTGCGCAGCGCCCTGAAGCACTTCCCCGAGGATTTCACCCGCAGCCCCGCGGCTGTCGCGGCCGAGTGAGCGGAAAGGACCAGATCCCATGTCCATCCAAGACATCGATTACGGCACCCCGGCCCGCGAGTCCGCCACCATGGTGACGCTGGACATCGACGGCCGCACGGTGACCGTGCCGGAAGGCACCTCGGTGATGCGCGCGGCCATGGAGGCCGGCATCACCGTGCCCAAGCTGTGCGCCACCGACATGCTGGACGCCTATGGCTCCTGCCGCCTGTGCATGGTGGAGATCGAGGGACGGCGCGGCACGCCGGCCTCCTGCACCACGCCGGTCGCCCCGGGCATGAAGGTGCATACCCAGAACGAGCGTCTGGGCCGTCTGCGCCGCGGCGTGATGGAGCTGTACATCTCCGACCATCCGCTGGATTGCCTGACCTGCCCGACCAACGGCAATTGCGAGCTTCAGGACATGGCCGGCGCGGTCGGCCTGCGCAACGTCCGCTACGGCTACGAGGGTGAGAACCACCGCGCCGCCGTGAAGGACGAGAGCAACCCCTACTTCACCTTCGACCCGTCCAAGTGCATCGTCTGCTCGCGCTGCGTGCGGGCCTGCGGCGAGGTCCAGGGCACCTTCGCCCTGACCATCGACGGGCGCGGCTTCGACAGCAAGGTGTCGCCGGGCGCGCTGGAACAGTTCATGGACAGCGAGTGCGTGTCCTGCGGCGCCTGCGTCCAGGCCTGCCCGACCGCGACCCTGACCGAGAAGTCGCTGATCGAGCTGGGCCAGCCGGAGCACAGCGTCATCACCACCTGCGCCTATTGCGGCGTCGGCTGCTCCTTCAAGGCGGAGATGAAGGGCACCACCGTGGTCCGCATGGTCCCCCACAAGGACGGCGGCGCCAACGAGGGCCATTCCTGCGTCAAGGGCCGCTTCGCCTGGGGCTACGCCACCCACGCCGACCGCCAGATGCAGCCGATGATCCGCGAGAGCATCGACGATCCGTGGCGCGTCGTGTCCTGGGAGGAGGCGATCGCCTACGCCGCCACCCGCCTGCGCGCGGTCCAGCAGAAATACGGCCGCGGCTCCATCGGCGGCATCACCTCGTCCCGTTGCACGAACGAGGAGGTTTATGTCGTCCAGAAGATGATCCGCGCCGCCTTCGGCAACAACAACGTCGACACCTGCGCCCGCGTCTGCCATTCCCCGACCGGCTACGGCCTGAAGCAGACCTTCGGCACCTCCGCCGGCACGCAGGACTTCAAGAGCGTCGACAAGTCCGACGTGATCCTGGTCATCGGCGCCAACCCGACGGACGGCCACCCGGTCTTCGGCTCGCGCATGAAGAAGCGGCTGCGCCAGGGCGCCAAGCTGATCGTCATCGATCCGCGCCGCATCGACCTCGTGCGCAGCCCGCACGTCTCGGCGACGCACCACCTCCAGCTCCGTCCCGGCACCAACGTCGCCGCGATGAACGCGCTGGCCCATGTGATCGTCACCGAGGAACTGGTCGACCGCAACTTCGTGGCCGACCGTTGCGACCCGATGGAGTTCGCCCGGTGGGAAGCCTTCGTCCGCGACCCGCGCCACTCCCCGGAGAACACCGAGCAGTACACCGGCATCCCGGCGGCGGAGATGCGCGCGGCGGCCCGGCTTTACGCCACCGGCGGCAACGCGGCGATCTATTACGGCCTGGGCGTCACCGAGCACAGCCAGGGTTCGACCGCCGTGATGGGCATGGCGAACCTCGCCATGGCGACCGGCAACATCGGGCGTGACGGCGTCGGCGTGAACCCGCTGCGCGGACAGAACAACGTCCAGGGCTCCTGCGACATGGGCTCCTTCCCGCACGAGCTGACCGGCTACCGCCATGTCTCCGACGATGTGGTCCGCCAGCAGTTCGAGGAGGTGTGGAACGCGGCGCTCGACCCCGAGCCGGGCCTGCGCATCCCCAACATGTTCGACTCCGCGGTGGACGGCACCTTCAAGGGCATCTTCGTGCAGGGCGAGGACATCGCCCAGTCCGACCCGAACACCCAGCATGTGTTCGCCGCCCTGCGGGCCATGGAGATCGTCGTGGTGCAGGACCTGTTCCTGAACGAGACCGCGGCCTTCGCCCACGTCTTCCTGCCCGGCACCTCCTTCCTGGAGAAGGACGGCACCTTCACCAACGCCGAGCGCCGCATCAACCGCGTCCGCCCGGTGATGCCGTCCAAGACCGGCAAGCAGGAATGGGAGGTCGTCTGCGATCTGGCCACCGCCATGGGCTATCCCATGTTCTACCGCAGCGGCGCGCAGATCATGGACGAGATCGCCCGCCTGACCCCCACCTTCTCCGGCGTCAGCTTCGAGAAGCTGGACCGGGTGGGCAGCGTGCAGTGGCCCTGCACCGACGAGGAGTCGGTCGGCACGCCGATCATGCACGCCGACGGCTTCGTCCGCGGCCAGGGCCGCTTCATGATCACCGAGTATGTGCCGACGGAGGAGCGCGCTTCCCGCTTCTACCCGCTGATCCTGACGACGGGCCGCATCCTCAGCCACTACAACGTCGGCGCCCAGACCCGCCGTACCGCCAACGTGGCGTGGCACCCGGAGGACATTCTGGAACTCCACGCCCACGACGCCGAGGAGCGGGGCATCCGCGACGGCGATCTGGTCTCCATCGCCAGCCGCATCGGCGCCACGACGCTGCGGGCGCGCATCTCCGACCGGATGCCGCAGGGTGTGGTCTACACCACCTTCCACCACCCGGTGACGGGCGCCAACGTGGTCACCACCGAGAATTCGGATTGGGCCACCAACTGCCCCGAATACAAGGTGACCGCGGTGCAGGTGACGCTGAGCAACCACCCGTCCGACTGGCAGATCCGCCGCGGCGATCTGGTGGAAGTGGCGGCGGAGTAAAGCGGCAACGCGCAGCGGAGGACCAGCCATGCTCACTCACGCCCATTCCCTGCCGGCCAGCGGCACCGGCTTTCCGGAATTCGCCGATCAGGCGGCGAATCAGGCGGCCAGAACGGCGGACGTGACGTGGCTGGTCGCCGAGGAGACCCCGGTGGCGTTCGAATACAACGGACGCTCCCACGCCGTGATGATGGCGACGCCCGCCGATCTGGAGGACTTCGCGCTCGGCTTCAGCCTGTGCGAGGAAATCGTCGGCAGCGCCGCCGACATCGACCGCGTCGACGTCCGCCCGGTCGAGGACGGCATCGTCCTGTCCATCGAGGCGGACCCGTTGCGTCTTCTGCGCGGCTCGCTCCGCCGCCGTTCCATGGAAGGGCGGAGCGGCTGCGGCCTGTGCGGGGTGGACAGCCTCGCCAACGCGGTGCGCGAACCGCCGCGGGTGACGGCGGGCTTCACCCCGTCGGTGGAGGCGGTGGCCGCCGCCTTCACCGCCCTGCCCGACCACCAGCCGATGAACCGCGCCAACAGATCGTTGCACGCGGCGGCCTGGGCCGGGCCGGACGGTCGCATCGTGATGGCGCGGGAAGACGTCGGGCGGCACAACGCGCTCGACAAGCTGGCCGGCGCGCTGGCCCGCGCGGGCATCGACCCGTCCGGCGGCTTCGCGGTGATGAGCAGCCGTTGCAGCTTCGAACTGGTCCAGAAGGCCGCGACCATCGGCATCCCCATGCTCGCCACCATTTCCGCCCCCACGGCGCTGGCTCTGAAGCTCGCCCGCGCCGCCGGCATGACCCTGGCCGCCCGCGCGCGCGGCAACGGCGTCATGCTGTTCCGTTAAAATCACTATTCCGGGAACCGACCCATGGACACCACACGCGAACTCGTCCGCATGGCCAACCAGATCGCCAGCTATTTCCAGTCCTACCCGCAGGACGAGGCGGTGATCGAAACCGCCGGCCACATCCGCGCCTTCTGGGAGCCGCGCATGCGCCAGCGCCTTCTGGAGCACAGCAGCGCCGGCGGCGAGGGCCTGCACGAGATCGTCACCCAGGCGATCGAGCGGCTGAAGGGGCCGATGGCGGGGAGCGCGTAGTTCATTGGCGTTCTTGCCCCCTCCCCGGCCCTCCCCCGCTTCGCGGGAGAGGGGGTTTAGTTCCCTCCCCTGCGAAGCGGGGGAGGGCCGGGGAGGGGGCAACAGCACCTCTCCTGCTCAGGCCCGCTGGCTCAGCAACCCCTTGAGCACGCGCGACAGCAGGTCCGCGAGTTGGAACTGCTCCGGCCCCGGCAGGGCCGCGATGACCGCGGCGAAATCCTTCAACGGGTCGTATTCGAGAAGCGCCAACGCCTTCTCCGTCGGATGAAGCTGCACGACGCGGCGGTCTTCCGGCACCGGAACCCGCGTCAGCAACTCCTTCGTCACCAGAACCTCGACCATCTGGGACGCCGCGCCGCGGGTGGTCGCGTGGAAGTCCGCGAAGGCGGACACCGTCCGCTGGCTGTCGTTGGCGCGCGCGAAATAGCGCAGCGCCGTCCACTGCGACGGTTTCAAACCCTGCGTGTAGCCCATGCTGTCGGCGATGTGACCGATGTGCATCATGACCTCGGCGATCGCCTGCGCCGATGCCAGGGACTGGGGGCTTTTCGACATGGCAGCGGGGTCTCGACAGTTGTCAAAAATTGACCCGGAGCGCAGCGAAACAGCCGGCAACGAGTCTGTACGATGCAGAGACTATATGATTACAAAACTAACATACCCCAGTAGGCAAGTCCATGACTCCCCCACGCCCGACGACGGAGCGCACACTACGTCATTGGGACAGTAAACGAAACATTGACCTTAAGTCTCATCCAGCACAAGGTGTCGCACCCTCCCTGTGGCGCCGTCCGGTTCATCGGACCGGTGCGGAGACAACGCAGGGCACCTACCACCTCGTGTCGGGGCTGCGCCGCGCGTTTTGTCTGGCGTTGCGCCGCGACTCGCCTATATATGCGCGCCATGACCAGCACGCCCCCGTCCATTCCCGGTTTCAAGACCAACCCGGCCTCGTCCCCCAAGGTGGGGATCGTCAGCCTGGGCTGCCCCAAGGCGCTCGTCGACTCCGAGCGCATCCTCACGCGCCTGCGCGCCGAGGGCTACGACATCTCGCCGTCCTACGACGGCGCGGATGTCGTTTTGGTCAACACCTGCGGCTTCCTCGATTCCGCCAAGAAGGAATCGCTGGAGGCCATCGGCGAGGCGATCAAGGAGAACGGCCGCGTCATCGTGACCGGCTGCATGGGCGTGGAATCGGACATGATCCGGCAGGTCCATCCGGACGTGCTGGCTGTCACCGGTCCCCATCAGTACGAGCAGGTGGTCAACGCCGTGCACGACGCCGTGCCGCCGGTGCATGACCCCTTCACCGATCTGGTCCCGCCGGAAGGGCTGCGGCTGACCCCGCGCCACTACGCCTACCTGAAGATTTCCGAGGGCTGCAACAACCGCTGCAGCTTCTGCATCATCCCGTCCCTGCGCGGCGATCTGGTCAGCCGTCCGGTCGTCTCGGTACTGCGCGAGGCGGAGAAGCTGGCGACCGCCGGCGTCAAGGAGCTGCTGGTCATCTCCCAGGACACCAGCGCCTACGGCGTCGACCGCAAATACGCGGAAGAGGACTGGTACGGGCGCAAGGTGAAGGCCCGCTTCATCGACCTCTGTCGCGAGCTGGCGAACTTCGACGTCTGGGTGCGCCTGCACTACGTCTACCCCTACCCGCATGTGGACGAGGTGATCCCGCTGATGGCGGAGGGCCGCATCCTCCCCTATCTCGACATCCCGTTCCAGCACGCCTCCCCCACCGTCTTGAAGGCGATGCGCCGCCCGGCGGCCCAGGAGAAGCAGCTCGACCGCATCCGGAAGTGGCGGCAGGAATGCCCGCATCTGGTGCTGCGCTCCACCTTCATCACCGGCTTCCCCGGCGAGACGGAGGAGGATTTCCAGTTCATGCTGGACTGGCTGAAGGAAGCGCAGCTCGACCGCGTCGGCTGCTTCAAGTACGAGCCGGTCGAGGGCGCCACCGCCAACGACCTGCCCGGCGCCGTTCCGGAAGAGGTCAAGCAGGAGCGCTGGGAGCGCTTCATGGAGACCCAGAAGGCGATCAGCGCCGAGCGGCTCCAGCAGAAGGTCGGCTTCACGCTGGGCGTCCTCATCGACGAGGTCGACGAGGAGGGCGCCATCGGCCGCTCCTACGCCGACGCGCCGGAGATCGACGGCAACGTCTTCCTGAACGGCGAGACGAACGTGAAGCCGGGCGACATCGTGGACGTGACCATCGAACACGCCGACGAATACGACCTCTGGGGTTCCATCGAACGCGCCGAGTGAGCGGCGTCGACCAAAGAAAAAAGGCCGGGACGGCGAAGCCTCCCGGCCCTTTTTCTTTGGTTCACTCAGTACAGCCGGCCGCCGTTCGGCACGCCCTGCCCCGGCCCGACCAGCACGACCTCGCCCTCCGCATCGGGCAGGCCCAGGCACAGGACCTCGCTGGTGAAGGGGCCGATGCGCTTGGGCGGGAAATTCACCACACCCAGCACCTGCCGCCCCACCAGCTCGTCCGGCGTGTAGTGGCGGGTGATCTGGGCCGAACTGCGCCGGGTCCCGACCTCCGGTCCGAAATCGATGGTCAGCTTGTAGGCGGGCTTGCGCGCCTCCGGAAAAGGCTCCGCCACGGTGATGGTGCCGACGCGGATGTCCACCTTCAGGAAATCGTCGTAGCTGATGGTCACGGGTCTTGCCTCTGCCCTGCTTCAATGGTCGCGGGAAAGGCTAGCACCGGCGACGCCGAAGCCGAAACGCGAAAGGGCCGCCCCGGTGGGCGGCCCCTTGCAGCACGTCTCCAGCGGGAGAGGCGCTTACTTCTTGGCGATGGCGGCCTTGACCTCGTCCAGGCTCTCCGACACGCGCTTGGACAGCACGTCGGCGGCCTCGGTGTTGGACTTGGCGACCAGCTCGGCCAGTTCCTTGATGTTCGACAGGGCCTTCTCGAAGGCGACCTTGACCAGCTCGGCCTGCTTGGCGGCCTTCTCCTCCGGCGTGCCGGCGGCGGCGACCTGGTTCACATAGGTGCCGGCCTCCTCGACGGAGGAGCGGACGATCTCGGCCTGGCGGCGGAGAACGGCCTGCAGACCCTCGATCGCGAGCTGGTTGGCGGCGGTCACCGCCTCGATGTTCTTGCGCTGGCTCGCCAGGATCGACTCGACGTCGAGGCCGGGCACCTTGTAATCGCCCAGCATCTTGGACAGGTCGAATTCGAGGAACGGGTTACCGGTCTGCTTGGCCATGGTTCTCACCCCCGACGAAAGGATTCATTAGGCGTGCTGCGGCGCAGCAAACCTGTGGCGCGACTATGAAGATTGCCAAAAAGATAGTCAACGCCCTTGTGCGTCGCACCAGGGGCTACACTGCGTCCTACGGAACATCAACCGGCGGACGCGCTTCCCGGTTCCCTGCCCGGTTCTCCGGCGCCCTGCGGCACGTCTTGCGGTTCGGAGGGAGAGGCGCGCCCGGATCTGCGGCGTAATGCCCCAGCCCAGCGTTCGGCCCGCCGCAGTTCGGAATCGAGCGCCGCCATGGTCCGCGACAGGTCGGCGCTGTCGTCGTCAAGGAAGACGCGCATGACCCGCGCCTGCACCGCCCCCAGCCCGGCCGCAAGGATGGCGCCGCCGCCGCGGTCGGCGTCCACCCCGGCGGCGCGCAGCATCCAGGCCATCGACCGCCCGAAGTGCCGGGAAAAGGCCAGCGCGGTCAGCGGCTCCCGCCGCAGGTCGCGGACGACCGAGCGCAGCCCGTCCCGGTAGGGGAGCAACGCGTCGTAGCGGCGCATCATCACGTCGAACAGCCGGTCGCGGGCGCTCTCGTCGGCACCGGCCGGGGTGTCGTCGGAAAGGACCGCGGTGTCGGCGACCCGGGACACGGCGGCCAGCACGTCGGAGCGGGAGGGGAAACGGCGGTAGAAGACGCCGGGCGGCACCTCCGCCGCCCGCGCGATCGCCAGCAGGTCGGTGTTGCGCCACCCCTGACCGGCGGCGAGCCGCATCGCCGCGGCGGCCACCCGCCGGTCCAGCTCATCGGCGTTTCCCCCTTCCGCGGCGCGACCCGCGGAGTCGGGGGCTTCGGGATCGGTCTTCCAGCGGGTGTCGGCGGTGTCGTCCATGGGGTCGAACCTCGTGGTCAGCCTGTCCCCATGATGTGGGACGCCCGCGCCGCACCTCAACCGGGGCGGCAGAAGGGGAAGGGCTCGACGCGCTTCATATAGGTGGGAATCCAGCCGCACTGGCCGGCGGGGTTGGGCAGGCGGATGGCCTCGATGGCCGGCCAGACCTGGGCGACCACCACCACCAGCGCCACCACGCCGACGATCCAGCGCCGTGTCCGGACGCGGTCCAGCAGGCCGGGCAGGCGCAGCAGCACCCAGGCCGCGGCGAGCCCCATCAGCGGGTCGGTGTAGGCGGCGTAGGCCCGCTGGAAACCGCGCAGGGAGAACAGCGTCTCCAGCCCCCAGGCGACCAGCAGCAGAAGCGCCGCCTGGGCCGCGGCCGCCCGCTCCCCCCGGCGCCACAGGACGATGCAGCCGCCGATGATGAACCACTCCACCACGACGGTCTGCGGGATGTTGTCGGGGTGGAGGACGATGGTGCGGATCGCCAGCGTGCGCCAAAGCCCCTTCGCCAGCAGCGTCACCAGCCCGTCGGAGAGCACCTGCTCCTGGCCCTGGAGCGCCGCCTGATGCTTCCAGGTGGTGAAGACGAACATGTGCTCGATCAGGTTGGCGACGGCGATCACGTTCTGCTCATGGGGGCGGATCGTCAGGGCCAGCACGCCGAGCGCCAGCCCGAGCGCGACCGCCGCCATGGCCGCCACCGCGTAGGACAGGCGCACCCGCCACACCGCCGCGTAGACGGCCATGCCCAGGAAGACCCAGCCGATGATGATCCCCTGATAGACCCCCGACAGACCGCCGCCGACCGGGCGGTAGGGGTAGAGCGACTGGCCGGCGCCGGCGATGCCGTGCTGGATCAGGGCCGCCGCCGGCAGCGCCGCGATCCCCGCCGCCAGCACCAGAATTCCGGCGGCGATCCAACGCGGTCCGCCCTGCCCCACGAAGCGCCCCCCGAAGGCCAGCGCGATGACCGGAATGCCCAGCGCCAGGAAGATCGCCTGGATCTTCGTCACCACCGCCAGCCCGGCCAGCAGGCCGGCCAGCCCGAGCAGCAGAAGGGGCCGCCAGCCCGGCGCGGCGCGGACGGCGACCAGCACGAGAAGAAGCGCCGTCACCACGAAGGAGGCCGACAGCAGGTCGGTGCGCATCTGCCGCGCCTGGGTGGACAGGCCGATGCCGAAAGCCATCACCACGGCGGCCAGGAAGGCCACCCGCCGGTCCCCGACCAGCGCGCGGACGAGGATGGCGTAGACCAGCGCGAAGACGGTCGTGACGAGGATGGAGAGCGCCCGCCCGGCCTCCACGAGATTCTGCCAGGCCGCGTTGTAGGCGGCGGTGTCGGCGGCGGGCGGCAGGCCGGACAGGGTGATGACCGGCATCAGCCCCAAAGCGTGCAGCAGCCGGTACCAGACCTCGATCACCAGGAAGTAGGTGTAGCCGGGATGGTCGAAATACTCCTGGGGCAATCCCTCGCTGAACAGCAGCCCATGGTAGGCCAGCACCAGATCCTGGTCGGCGTGCGACCAGTAGGGGGTGCGGAAGCCGATCGCCAGAGCCGACGCCACCATCACCGCCGCCAGCGCCGCGCACAGCCCCCACCAGGGCCAGCGGTCCAGCAGGCCGGCCCCGGTCATCCCGGTGGTGCGGTTGGTCATGCCCCTATGGGGCGCGGCGGCGCCGCGGTCGAGTGATGACATGATCGGAGTATGTCCACAGGTTACACGCCAGCGGTTTGTGCACGATTCCGGACGGTTTTGGAACCGCGGCGGCGGCGGGCTGTTTTTTGCGGACCTGCAACTCTTGATCGATCAATCCCTTCGCCAATAGGAACGGTGCCAGCCCGATGCCTGATTCTGACGACCGTCCGTCACCCCGTTCCACCGCCGCCGTCTCCCGCAGCGCCCACGGCCAGGACCCTGACGGGGCGCGGCCGCCCTCCTCCGGCCGCGCCCTGGTCATCCTTCCCGTCCTGCCCGCCCATGCCGATGACGGGGATGGCCACCATGGACAGGGAGGATCACGCCAGCCCGACGCGCGGCTGTCCGAAGCGATCGCGCTTGCCCAGGCCATCCGCCTGGAGGTGCCGCACGCCGAGGTCATCCGCGTCGCCCGCCCCGATCCCGCGACCCTGTTCGGGCGCGGCACCGCCGAGCGGATCGGCGGCATGGTCGAAGCCTTCCACGCCGATCTGGTGGTGATCGACCATCCGCTGAGTCCGGTGCAGCAGCGCAACCTGGAGCGCCGCTGCATGGCCAAGGTGATCGACCGCACCGGCCTGATCCTGGAGATCTTCGGGGAGCGCGCCCAGACCCGCGAGGGCCAGTTGCAGGTCGAGCTGGCGGCCCTGACCTACCAGCGCTCCCGGCTCGTGCGGTCGTGGACCCACCTGGAGCGGCAGCGCGGCGGCTTCGGCTTCCTGGGCGGCCCCGGCGAAAGCCAGCTCGAGCTCGACCGCCGCCTGATCGCCGAGCGCATCAGCCGCCTGAAATCGGACCTGGAGGACGTGCGGCGGACGCGCAAACTGCACCGCTCCGCCCGGCAACGCGGCGGCACCCCGCTGGTGGCTTTGGTCGGCTACACCAACGCCGGCAAATCGACGCTGTTCAACCGCCTGTCCGGCGCCGGCGTCACCGCCGAGGACATGCTGTTCGCCACGCTCGACCCGACGGTGCGCCGGATCGTCCTGTCCTCCGGCAAGACCATGGCGCTGTCGGACACGGTGGGTTTCGTGTCGGAACTGCCGACCCAGCTCATCGCCGCCTTCCGCGCCACGCTGGAGGAGGTTCAGGCCGCCGATCTGATCCTGCACGTCCGCGACGTCTCGCACCCCGACACGGCGGCGCAGAAGGCCGACGTGGACTCGGTCCTGGCGGATCTCGGGATCGACGCCGCCAACGACCCGCGGGTGGTCGAGGTGCTCAACAAGACCGACCAGATGCCGGCAACCGCCCGGGGCGCGCTGCACATGCGCCTCGCCAACCAGCGGATGATGGAGGGGGAGGAGCGCGCCGTCGCCGTGTCCGCCCTGACCGGGGAGGGGCTGGACGATCTGCTGGAGTTGCTGGACCGGCGCATTTCGGCCGGGCGGCAGGTGCTGGAGCTGAGCGTGAATCTGTCGGACGGGCGCGCCCTGGCCTGGCTCTATGAGCATGGACAGGTGCTGGACCGGCGGGACGAGAACGGGGAGGCGCACGTTCACGTGGCCTTGACCCCCGCGGACGCCGCGCGTTTCGAGAACCGCTTCGTCGGGCAGGACAGCCGCTGAGGGGAAAACCGACCTCTTTCGGCGCTCCGCCTCGGATGGTTTGAAACCACCGCCGCTCTCCTGCGTTGTGACGGGAAGGCCGGTCCGCGACCCCGACCCGCCATGACCAGGAGGAGGCAGCCCCATGACTGAAAAGCCGGGCCAGGATCGGGCCGAGCGCGTGCGCCGGCGTGCCCACGACATCTGGGAACGTGAAGGCCGTCCCGAGGGCCGCCACGACGAGCATTGGGCCCAGGCCGAGGCCGAGGTCGACGACGAGATCCGGGCCGAACGGCAGAGCGAGGACACCGAAAGCAGCGCGCCGGATGCACCGCCGGCACGGCGCCCCAAGGCGACCGCCGCGAAGGCGACCGCCACAAAGGCCAAGCCGGAGCCAAAAGCCTCCCGCGAAGCCGCTCCCAAGGCCGGCCGGGGCGGCGGCACGCGGGCGGCGGCGGAGAATCTGTCGGCGGTGGCCGCCGGACGGACGGAGCAGACCGGCACCACCAAGACCGGTGGACAGATCTCGCGCGGCGGTGCGTCCAGCGGAAAACCCGGGAAGGCGTCGCGCCGGGACGCCTCGCGCGGTTGAGGGAACGGGGACGCCCTCCATCCCCCTGCCGCGCAGACCACCCATGCCCCATATGCCGGAAAATGGAGTGTGAAAGGGAACGAGAGGTCTGGTTTCCGCCCTTCGGGATTGCTAGTGTTGCTGCCCCTGCGCATCCGCACGCAATGTTCGATCCCTGAGGTAGAGACATGCCGCATTATCGCTCCCGCACTTCCACGCACGGCCGCAACATGGCGGGCGCCCGCGGCCTGTGGCGCGCGACGGGCATGAAGGACGGCGATTTCGGCAAGCCGATCATCGCGATTGCCAACTCCTTCACCCAGTTCGTGCCGGGGCACGTCCACCTGAAGGATCTGGGCCAGCTCGTCGCGCGCGAGATCGAGAAGGCCGGCGGCGTCGCCAAGGAATTCAACACCATCGCGGTGGACGACGGCATCGCCATGGGCCACGACGGCATGCTCTACAGCCTGCCCTCGCGCGAGCTGATCGCCGACGCCGTCGAGTATATGGTGAACGCCCACTGCGCCGACGCGCTGGTCTGCATCTCCAACTGCGACAAGATCACCCCCGGCATGCTGATGGCGGCCATGCGGCTGAACATCCCGGCGGTCTTCGTGTCGGGCGGTCCGATGGAGGCCGGCAAGGTCAACTGGCGCGGCAAGACCAAGGCCGTGGACCTGATCGACGCCATGGTCGCCGCCGCCGACCCGACGGTGACCGACGAGGAGGCGGCGGTCATGGAGCGTGGCTCCTGCCCGACCTGCGGCTCCTGCTCCGGCATGTTCACCGCCAATTCCATGAACTGCCTGACCGAGGCGCTGGGCCTCTCGCTGCCCGGCAACGGCACCATCCTGGCGACCCACGCCGACCGCAAGGAGCTGTTCCTGGCCGCCGGCCGCATGGCGGTGGAGCTGTGCCGCCGCTGGTACCAGGAGGAGGACGCCACCGCCCTGCCCCGCGGCATCGCCACCTTCGAGGCGTTCGAGAACGCCATGACGCTCGACATCGCCATGGGCGGCTCCACCAACACGGTGCTGCACCTGCTGGCCGCCGCGCAGGAGGGCCAGGTGCCCTTCACCATGGCCGACATCGACCGGCTGTCGCGCCGCGTGCCGAACGTCTGCAAGGTCGCCCCGGCGGTGTCCGACGTCCACATCGAGGACGTGCACAAGGCCGGCGGCATCTTCGGCATTCTGGGCGAACTCGACCGCGGCGGCCTGCTGAACCGCGACGTCGCGACCGTCCACGCCAAGACGCTGGGCGAGGCGCTGGACCGCTGGGACGTCAAGCGCACCCAGGACGAGGGCGTCCACACCATGTTCAAGGCCGCCCCCGGCGGCATCCCGACGACCATCGCCTTCAGCCAGGAGAAGCGCTGGCCGGACCTGGACCTCGACCGCGACAAGGGCGTCATCCGCTCGGTCGACAGCGCCTTCAGCAAGGACGGCGGCCTCGCCGTGCTGTTCGGCAACATCGCCGAGAAGGGCTGCATCGTGAAGACGGCGGGCGTCGATGCCTCCAACCTCGTCTTCGCCGGCCCGGCCCGCGTCTTTGAAAGCCAGGACGCGGCGGTCGAGGCCATCCTGGGCGACACCGTCAAGGCCGGCGAGGTGGTCGTCATCCGTTACGAAGGCCCGCGCGGCGGCCCCGGCATGCAGGAGATGCTCTACCCGACCAGCTACCTGAAGTCGAAGGGGCTGGGCAAGGCCTGCGCCCTGGTCACCGACGGCCGCTTCTCGGGCGGAACCTCGGGTCTGTCGATCGGCCACGCTTCGCCGGAAGCGGCGCAGGGCGGGGCCATCGGCCTCGTCCGGGACGGCGACCGGATCGAGATCGACATCCCCAACCGCAAGATCAACCTCGCCGTGTCCGAGGAAGAGCTGCAAAGCCGCCGCGACGCCGAGAACGCCAAGGGCGCCGATGCCTGGAAGCCGGCCAACCGCAACCGCGTCGTCTCGCCGGCTCTGCGCGCCTACGCCGCCCTGACCACCAGCGCCGACCGCGGCGCGGTCCGTGACGTGTCGCAGGTCGAAGGCATCGCCGTGAAACGCTGACGCGGCGCCGAAAGTGCAGCCGAAGGACCCCGCTCCTTCCGGCTGAGACTTCCGGAAAGGTTGTGAGCACACCCCACAGCAACGAACGGCACCGCGGCAATCCACGGTGCCGTTTCGCTTTGCGGGGGCAACGGGCGGCGGAAGGGCATGCGGCAGTATGTCTCCGATCCCCCCGCACTATCACCGAAAGAAGCGCAGGCTTTCGATCGCGAAATCTGTCATTGTCCTTGGGCATGCGCCGGCATGCCGGAACGGAACGCGCGGTCCGTAAGATCAACACCACGGGGAAGCCGATGGCGCGGCCGCGGTCCGTCGTCCGGGAGGATGCCGAAGCGACACCCTCGGGTGCCGCGTTCCGGCGCGCGCTGGCGGACATCGCGGATGCCCTGCGCCGCGCCGAGGAAGGCATCGGTTCCATCCTGGCCGTGACCGCGGCGGCGGAGGCCGGCCGCCTGATCGCCGCCCTCGTCCACAGCCCCGCCGCGGCCGGATTCAGCGTCCTGCGCTGGCCGCAATCGCTTCTGCCACCGCTGGGCGGACCCGACGATCTCGAAGCCGTGGCCCTCAGCCTCCTGCCTTTGGCCGACGGCCACCCGGACGAGGCCCGTCGCAACATCGCCCTGACCGCCGAGCGCGGCGGCGGCGAACTGGCCGGAGCGGCGGTGCGCGGCCTGCTGGGCCTGCCGTCGCACCAACCGCTCTGGCTGGGGCTCGACGGCGCGCAAAGGGCGGATTTCCAGGTGGAGGGGCTGGCCGCCACCATGCTGGACCTCTGCTACGAACGCCCGGTCCTGGTCGTTGTGGAGAATGCCCAGTGGGCACGCGGCTTGACGGTGCCGCTGCTCAACGCTCTGGCCAACGCCGTCGAGGACGCTCGGCTGTGCTTGATCGCCATCCGCTCACCGGCGTCCTGCGTGCGGCCCGGCGGATGGACGCCCCCCGTCACGGCACGGCGCCTGCTCCTGCCGGAAGCGGATGGCGGCCCAGCAGACGGCGGCCCAGCGGGCGCGGGCACGGAAGCCGATGATCCGGCGCCGCACGCCGCCTTGTTGGAGGCGCTGCGCCGGGACCGGCGGCCGGAACGGATCGAGTGGATGGCCCATCACGCGCCACTGGCCGGGGAATGGGCTCTGGCCTGCGCCTGCGCGCGTCACGCCGGACGGCGGGCGGAGGCGGACTGCCGTCCCGCCGACGCCGTCCGTCTTTACATGGCCGCGCTGTCCGCGCTGGACCGCTTGCCCGCGACGCGGCGGCACGCGCAACGCCGCATCGATCTGTGGACCGCCTTGGCGCGCACCCAAGCCCCAGCGGACGGCAGCGCGATCAAGGCGGCGGAGAGGGCCCATGCGCTCGCCGAGGATCTTGGCGACCCGATGCGCACCGCGCGCGCGCTGTCGATTCTGGCAACCCTGCGCTGGGTCGGCGGCAACCTGCCGGCGGCCCGGCGGACCGGCCTGCGGGCTTTGCGGATCTGGCGGCACACCAGGAGCCCCAGGCAGCAGGTCCAAACGCTCGTCAATCTCGGCCGTGGCTTGACCGAAGCGGGCCGCTTCCGCCACGCCGACACCGTCCTGCGCGCCGCTGCCGACCTGATCGCCGACTTGCCCGACGACCCGGCGCACCGGCGGGAGACGCGCCATCTCCACGGCCCGATCGCTCTGGCTCCAGTGTGCATCGCCGCGCACCGGGCGCGCTGCCGGGCGGAACTGGGCGATCCGCAGGAGGCTACGCGGCTGGCCCATGCAGCGCTTGCCCAGGCGGAGGACGGCGGCCACGCCGCGTCACGCGCCATGGCCTGTCTGCATGTCGGCTGGGCCGCCTTGACCGCACAGCGCTACGCCGTGGCGGTGGAGCCCCTGAAGCGGGCCGTCGCCATCACCGAGACGATCCGTCTGCACGCCTGCCAGCCGCTCGTCCTCGGGGCTTTGGGCTACGCGCTGGCCCGCACGGGGGCGCTCAACGACGGGGCGTCCCTGCTGCTGGGCAGCCGGGAGCATGCCCGGATGCTCGGCATCCGACGCCATGAGCCGCAGATCCTCATCTGGATCGCCGAGGCCGCCCTGCTGTCCGGCCAGCCGGATGACACCGTCCGCAACGCCCGCGACGCCGCCGAAAAGGCCGCGGGCGCCGGTCAGGCCGGCGACGAGGCCTGGGCACGACTTGCGCTGGCCCGCGGACTGGCCGCGCAGGGAAACGCCGCCGCGGCCCGGCACTCCCTGGAGGAGGCCGCCCGCATCGCCACGCGGCGCTCAATGGCGCCGGTGCTGGCGCAATGCGCCGATCTGCGCAAGACCGCAACGGCCGGGTGAAGTCCCGCCGCCAAGCGCTGGACAAACGCCACGAAGATCGAACTTAATTTGCCAAGCACCCGCATAAAAGGCGGTGCGTTCGCATACGAATCTCCATATCGTAGACGCTCTTCCCCGCGGACGGCATCGTCCGTTCCCTGCTTTCGAAACGGACGACCGCCGCCTATGACTCTTGCGCAGCTCTCCCGATTGCGCGGGCACAAGGGTTTGGGGTTCATGTTCGCGTTGGCGGCCTTTGCCGTCGCCTTGGTCGCGCGCCTTGCCTTGGACGACCGGTTGCCGGCGGGGTTTCCCTTCCTGACCTTCTTCCCGGCGGTCATCGTCACCACCTTCCTCGCCGGGCTGTGGCCGGGCATCCTGACAGCTCTGCTGAGCGGGATGGCCTCCTGGTACTTCTTCCTCGGCCCCAACCAATCGCTCGACCTCGCTCCCGGCAGCGCGCTGGCTCTGGGCTTCTTCGCGCTGGTCGTGGCGGTGGACATCGCCGTGATCCACATCATGAACGTGGCGCTGGAGCGGCTGGCGGAGGAGCGCAACCGCAGCGCCCGCCTGACGCAGCAGAGCCAGGTGATGTTCAGCGAGCTTCAGCACCGCGTCTCGAACAACCTTCAGCTCGCCTCGTCGCTGATCGCGATCCAGAAGTCCAAGGTGAAGGACCCCGAAGCCCGCCGCGCGCTGGAGGAGGCCGCCGGACGGCTGTCGACGCTCGGCCGCCTGCACCGCCGGCTCCACGCGCCCCATGACGGGCCGATGGACATGGAGCCGTTCCTGCGCGAGTTGTGCCAGGACATCCTCAAGACGTCCGGGGCGGAGCGGATCGACTGCACGGTCAGCGCCGCCGAATCCGATCTGTCGCCGGACACCCTGATCCCGCTCGCCCTCATCCTCGCCGAACTGGTCAGCAACGCCCTGGAGCACGGCTTCCCCAACGGCGAGGCCGGACGGATCGGCGTCGACCTGCAAGCGGGCGGCGGGGAGTTGGTTCTGACCGTGTGCGACAACGGGGCGGGCCTGCCCGAGGGCTTCACCCTGACCCGTCCCTCCAGTCTCGGCCTGAAGATCGTCAGTTCGCTGGCGGCCCAGATCGGGGCGACCTTCAGCATGACCGGGTCGCGCGGACAGGGCACCACGGCCCGGCTGGTTCTGTCCCAGACCACCCCGTCCTGACGGGCGCCGGTGGACAGCGGCGCGGCAATTGGGCAAAAGTCGCGCCCATGCCTTCCATGCCCACCCCCTCCACCTCTCCCGCGTCGACGGCCCCGGCAACGCGGCGCATCGGCGGCATCGACGTGGCGCGCGGCGTTGCGCTGCTCGCCATGGCCCTCTATCACGGCTCCTGGGACCTGACCTATCTGGGGCTGGCGGACTTCGACCTGTTCGGCGACCCGCTGTGGCTGGCCGCGCGCACCGGCATCCTCGGCAGCTTCCTGATTCTCTCCGGCCTCAGCCTTGTTCTGGCGGCGGCGGGTGGGATCGACCGGCGGCGCTTCCTGCGGCGCTTCGCCCTTCTCGTCCTGGCGGCGGCCGGCGTGTCGGCGGTGTCGCTGGTTCTGTTTCCGGACAGTCCGATCTTCTTCGGCGTGCTGCACCACATGGCGGTGGCGAGCCTGCTGGGGCTTGCGCTTCTGCGCCTGCCCTGGCCGGCGCTTCTGCTGCTTGGCGTGGCGGTGATCGCGCTGGGCGAGACGGTCGCCCTGCCGCTTTTCGACGCGCCCTGGCTGCGCTGGATCGGGCTGATGACCTTCTCGCCGGAATCGAACGACTATGTGCCGCTCTTTCCCTGGTTCGGCGGCTTCCTGTTCGGGATGGCTCTGGGACGCCTGTGGCACCCCGCCGCGCCGGGAACGCCGGGCGGAGCGCTCGGGCGGGCGTTCGCCTGGGCCGGTCGGCACAGCCTGGCGGTCTATCTGCTGCACCAGCCCATTCTGTTCGGCCTGTTGTCGCTGGCCGCGATGGCGATCGGCGCCGACCCGGCGGACGTCCGCAGCTTCCAGAACTCCTGCGTGGCGACCTGCACGTCCAGCGGCGGCGAGCCGGCGCATTGCACCGCCACCTGCCGCTGCGTGTCCGACGACCTCAACCGGGCCGGCTTGTGGTCCGACTTCGTCCACGACCGGCTGACCGCGGACAGCGCCCGCAAGGTCGACGGCGTCATCCAAAGCTGCGGAAGCCGCTGACCGGCACCGGCTCTACGCCCAGCGGCTCTAAGCCCGGCGCTTACCCACCGTGTCGGCGACGTAGGCGTCGCGGTGGCCCATCGGCTTCGGACCGCGCCCATCCTCCTCCGTGGTGTCGCGGGCGGTCTGGTGCTCGATCTCCGCGTTCAACTCGGCCCCCATCAGGATCACGTAGGACGTCAGGTTGAACCACAGCAGCAGCACCACGCCCGCCCCGACCGACCCATAGGTCTGGTTGTAGCTGCCGAAGTTGGAGACATAGATGGAAAAGCCCACCGACGCGATGATCCAAAGCCCCGTGGCGATGGCCGACCCCCAGGTGACCCAGCGCCACTTCGGCTGCCGCCGGTCCGGGCCGTAACGGTAGAGCACGGCGAGCGCCAGAACGATCGCCACCGCCAGGATGGGCCAGCGCGCGAGGCTGGCGGCCCAGGCGATGGGGGTGTCGCGCAGCCCGAAGAAATTGATGGCCGCCGGGACCGCGACGATCAACGCCAGGGTCACGATCACGAAGACCAGACCGGCCAGCGTCAGCACCAGGGACAGGCCGGCGAGCCAGATGAAGCTCCGCCGCTCCTGCTCCCCGTAGGCGATGTTGAGCGCGGTGATCAGGGAGTTGGTGCCGCGCGACGCGCTCCACAGCGTCAGGGCCAAGCCGAACAGGACGCCGAAGCCCAGCCCCTCCTGCGGCGCCGACGCCACGTTGCGCGCCTGATCGCGCAGCACGTTCAGCGCCTCCGGCGGCAGCAATCCAGCCAGCTGGTTGACCTGCTGTTCCACCCCCGCCGGGTCGAAGACGAGACCGTAAATCGAAACCAGGGCGGCGATGGCCGGGAAGATGGCGAACAGAGCGTAGTAGGCCACCCCCGCCGCCACGATGGAAATGTTGTCCTTCCCCTGCTCCTCCCAGGTGCGCCAGAGGATGTCCTTCCAGCCCGCCTTGGGAATGTCGGACGGACGGGCAGCCGACCGCCCCCGTCCCCCCATCTCGACGCGCGGGTACTGGTTGCGGTGGCGACGGCTCAACCCCAGCATGCCCCCTCCCTCACGCGACCGCTTCGCGCAGAGCGCCGACACGGTGGCGTACCGTCTCGATCTCATGGAAATGGGCGCCGACGATCACCGTCAGCTCCTCCGGCAGGTCATCGTGCAGACTGTTGCGGAACAGGCCCAGCGTGCCCTCCACACCGCTCTCCAGCCCGCGCAGCAGCCCACCGCGCGTCCGCGCACCGCCCAGTTCGGCGTCCAGGTCACGCCAGACCGCGTGCACCGGCAACCGCAGGTCGCGGCCGCCGCCGCGGCGCATCAGCTCCGCCTCCAGGGCGGCGGCGCTGCGCTCGAACTGGCTGGCGACCTGCGCCAACCGTGCCCTCAGGTCGGCGTCGTCCAGCACCATGTCGGCTTGACGGAATCCGGTGGCCCCCTGGCGGCAGGCGGCGACCAGAACGCTCAGCACATCCTGGATCGTACCGTCGGCGCCCCGTCCCGCCGGCGCTCCGGAAGCGACGGGTTCGACCTCCGGCGTGCGCGACACGGTCCAGGCGAACCACAGGGCGCCCGCCGCCATCAGGGCCAGCGGCCAGGGGTTGGACCGGATCGCGCGGGCCATGCGCGACGGGTTGCCCTCGACCACATCGCGCACCACCTCAATCACGCCGCCCGACATCTGGCCGGGCGACAGGCGGAATTCGATTTCGTCGAGAACCGCGTCCATGCGGCCCCGGATGGCGTGGATGTCCTGCTCGATCTCATCCGTCCCGCGCCGGCCGCGCGGCGATGCCGGGCCTTCGGACGTGGGTGTGGTGTCATTCGTGTTGCCCGCCGCGACGCCGCCCATGGTGTCGGCATACGGATCGGTGGCTCGGTTCATGCCGGCGACTCCCCCTCTTGACGCTGCCGCCAAGCAACACCGCAGGTTGGCGGAAGGTTCCGGCTTGCGGCCGGGGTGACACGAGGGATCGGCTATTCGATCTTTTTAAACAGGCGGCAACCGGGAGCGGTACCCCGCATCTTGCAAACCGCTGCGAACCGGTTTGCAGAAGGGGTCGGGATGGACGGCCCGTCAGGCCGTTAAACCATTGAGGGGAATGGTGATCCGGGTGGGATTCGAACCCACGGCCACATGATTAAAAGTCACGTGCTCTACCGACTGAGCTACCGGATCACAGAAGCGTTCGGCCTGTTGCCGATGCGGGGCGCAACATAGGGGGCGGTGACTCCCCCGTCAACAGCGGGGTTGGGCCGAGCGCACAAAAATTTCGCCGCCCGCCCCAACCTTCACGCCACCGCCGTACGCCGTCACTGCTTGAGCGTCTGCACCTGCTTGCTGGCGTCGCCGTTCCCGGCCTCCAGGGCGAAGCGCTCGGCCAGATGCTCCGCCACGCGGCCGCTGACGAAGCCGCGGATGTCGCCTCCCAGGCGCCCGATCTCCTTGACGAAGCGGGAGGAGATGAACTGGCTTTTCTCCGAGGCCATCAGGAACATGGTCTCGATCTTGGGGTTCAGGCGGGCGTTCATGCCCGCCATCTGGAACTCGTACTCGAAATCGGAAACCGCCCGCAGGCCGCGGATGATCACGGTGGCGTTCACCTCGACCGCGAAATGCATCAGCAGCGTGTCGAAGGCTCGCACCTCGATGCTGGCCCCGGCGTTGTTGAGGGCGGTCACATCCTCCCGAACCATCGCCACCCGCTCGTCCGTGGAGAAGAGCGGACCCTTGCCGGCGTTGCGGGCGACGCCGACGATCAGGTGATCGACGAGGCGCGACGCCCGCTGGATGATGTCCATGTGCCCGTTGGTGATCGGGTCGAAGGTGCCGGGATAGACACCGATGCGGCGCTTGGCCATGGGAGTACCTTCCGCCTCTTCTTATTCGATGGTGTCACCGGGCGTATCGCCGGGGCCGGCGGCGTCGGCACTGTCGTCCACGGAGGCCGTCCCACCGCCGTCGAGATCACCGCCCAGGCCACCGCTTCCGTTGGTCCCGTTCCCGTTGGTGTCCTCATCCTCCGCGATGGAGGCGACGGACACCACGCGCTCGTCGGCCCCAACGCGGAACAGCGTGACGCCCAGCGTCTTGCGGCCCGCGATGCGCACGTCGTGGATCGGCATGCGGATGACCTGACCGCCGTTGGTGACCATCATCACCTGGTGCGAGTCCTCCACCGGGAAGGCCGCGACGATGGAACCGTTGCGCTCGCCCATCTCCATGTTCCAGATGCCCTGGCCGCCGCGGCCGGTCACCCGGTACTCGTAGGAGGAGGTCCGCTTGCCGTAGCCGCGCTCGGTCACGGTCAGCACATACTGCTCCAGACCCTTCAGCTCCTCGTAGCGCTCGGGGCTGAGGGTGACGGCCTCGGTCGGGACCTCGTCGGCCTCCGGCGCCGCATCGCCCTCCATGTCCACGCCTTCCTCGCGCTTGCGCTTCAGGAAGGCGGCACGTTCCTCGGGCGAGGCATCGACATGGTGGAGCGTGGTCATCGAGATGACCTCGTCACCGTCGGCCAAACGGATGCCGCGCACGCCGGTCGAGGTGCGGCCCGCGAAGACGCGGACGTCGGCGACCTCGAAGCGGATGCACTTGCCGCCGCCGGTGGCCAGCAGGACGTCATCCGCCTCGGAGCAGGTACGGACGGCGATCAGACGCTCGCCCTCCTCCTCCAGCTTCATGGCGATCAGGCCGTTGGAGCGGATGTTGGCGAAGTCCGACAGGCGGTTGCGCCGCACGTTCCCCTTCGAGGTGGCGAAGACGACGTGCAGGTCCGCCCACACGGCCTCGTCCTCGGGCAGCGGCAGGACCGTGGTGATCGTCTCGCCGTCGATCAGCGGCAGCAAGTTCACGAAGGCCTTGCCGCGCGCCTGGGGGTTGCCCAGCGGCAGGCGATAGACCTTCAGCTTGTAGACCATGCCGCGCGACGAGAAGAGCAGGAGCGGCGTGTGGGTGTTGGCGACGAACAGGTCGCTGACCGCGTCCTCCGCCTTCATCGACATGCCCGACCGCCCCTTGCCGCCGCGCTTCTGCGCGCGGTAGGTGGACAGCGGCACGCGCTTCACGTAGCCGGACTGGCTGACGGTGACGACCATGTCCTCGCGCTGGATCAGGTCCTCGATGTCGGCCTCGAACTCCAGCTCCTGGATCTCGGTGCGGCGCGGGGTGCCGAACCGCTCCTTCATCTCCACGAGTTCCTCGCGGAGGATGCCCAGCAGCTTCGCCCGGTTGGCCAGGGTCTCCAGATAGTCGGCGATCTGGTCGGTGACGTCCTTCAGCTCCGCGCCGATCCGGTCGCGCTCCAGCCCGGTCAGGCGGTGCAGGCGCAGGTCGAGGATGGCGCGGGCCTGCTCCTCCGACAGCCGGTAGGTGCCGTTCTCCGACACACCGCGGCCCGGCTCGTCGATCAGCGCGATCAGCGGGGCGACGTCCATCGCCGGCCACTCGCGCTCCATCATCTGCTCGCGCGCCCAGACGGGGTCCGGGGCGCTGCGGATCAGCGCGATCATGGCGTCGAGGTTGGCGACGGCGACGGCCAGACCCACCAAGGTGTGGGCGCGCTCGCGCGCCTTGCCCAGCAGGAACTCGGTGCGCCGGGTGATGACCTGCTCGCGGAACCGGACGAAGGCGACAATGATGTCCTTCAGGTTCATCAGTTCCGGACGGCCGCCGTTCAGCGCCAGCATGTTGACGCCGAAGGACGTCTGGAGCTGGGTGTGGCGGAAGAGCTGGGCCAGCACCACGTCGGGCATGGCATCGCGCTTCAGCTCGATCACCACGCGCACGCCGTCGCGGTCCGATTCGTCGCGCAGGTCGGCGATGCCCTCGATCGTCTTGTCGTTGACGACCTCGCCGATGCGCTCCATCAGCTTGGACTTGTTGACTTGGTACGGGATCTCCGTCGCCACGATGGCGAGGCGGTCCTTGCGCACCTCCTCGATCTCGGTCTTGGCGCGGATGATGACGGAACCGCGCCCGGTCATCAGGGCCGAGCGGATGCCCGACCGGCCGAGAATCATGCCGCCCGTCGGGAAATCCGGGCCGGGCACGACCTCCATCAGCTCTTCGACGGTGACGTCGTTGTTGTCGATATAGGCGCAGCAGGCGTCCACCACCTCCCCCAGATTGTGGGTGGGGATGTTGGTCGCCATGCCGACGGCGATGCCGCCGGCGCCGTTGACCAGAAGATTGGGGAAGCGCGCCGGGACGACCGTGGGCTCCTTGCCCGAATCGTCGTAGTTGGCCTGGAAATCGACGGTGTCCTTGTCGATGTCGTCGAGCAGCGCCTCCGCCGCCTTGGCCAGCCGCGCCTCGGTGTAGCGCATGGCCGCGGGCGGGTCGCCGTCCATCGAGCCGAAGTTGCCCTGCCCGTCGATCAGCGGCAGGCGCATCGAGAAGTCCTGCGCCATGCGGACCATGGCGTCGTAGATCGCGCTGTCGCCGTGCGGGTGGTATTTACCCATCACGTCGCCGACGATGCGCGCCGACTTCTTGTAGGGCTTGGTCGAATCGTACCCGCCTTCCTTCATCGCGTAGAGGATGCGGCGGTGCACCGGCTTCAACCCGTCGCGGACGTCGGGCAGGGCGCGGCTCACGATCACGCTCATCGCGTAATCGAGATAGGACCGGCGCATCTCGTCTTCGATGGTGACCGGCGCGATGTCGGAGGCGGGAGGAAGGGGCGTCGTGCTCAAGGAGACAAACTCATTCTACGGGCTGCGGCGATGCTCGGTGTTCAGCGCTTGCTGTTCAACGCTCTCGGTTCAACACTTAAGGCTCAACGGTGCACGTCCGCACGGCCCTTCGGGCCGCTGCATGTAATATAAGAATTCCTATCAGCTTTCGCATGTGCACACAACGCTCCGGCAATCCCACGGTTTCTGGCCTTTGCAGGTCAATGGCCTCCGGCCTTGGCGGGCCGGGGGCGGCTCAACAGCGCGAAGCGCAGCGAAAGGATGGTCACGGATACCACACTGGCGATCAAAATTCCCTCAAAAAGACCGCGGGCGCCGCGCTCCAACCCGAAGGCGAGCAAGGCCGACACCGGAATCATCACCACCGCGTAGGAGATGAAGTGCAGCGCGGTGGGGACCCAGGCGTCGCCGCGCCCGCGCAGGGCGTTGGCCATGACCACCTGCCCGCCGTCCGCCACCAGAACCCAGGCGGTGAAGGCGATCAGCGGCGCCACCGCGGTGATCAGCTGGGGGTCGGCGCTGTAGATCGCCGCCAGCGGCTCCGGCACCCAGCGGTAGAGCACCCCGACTCCGGCCAGGATCAGGCTGGTGACGCCCAGCCCGGTCCAGCCGGCCAGCGCCATGTCGAGCGGGTCGCGCCGGCCATAGGCCACCCCCACCCGCACCGCCGTGGCCGAGGCCAGCCCGACCGCCGCCATGAAGGGCAGCGCCGTCAGGTTCAACCCGACCGTGTAGGCGCCCAGCGCCAGCGGCGAAATCATCCCGGCGAAAAGGCCCAGCGTGGCGAAGGCGCCGCTCTCCACGCCCAGGCTGACCCCGGCGGCGTAGCCGAGATGGCGCTGCTTGCGGCTGCCGCTCCACCAGTCGCGCACCGGGTCGCGCACCGCCCAGCGGGCGTGGTCGCTCATGTGCCAGGCGTAGAAGACGAGGCCGAGCCCCATCCCCCAACGCACCGCCGTGGTCGCCCAGGCGGAGCCGACCGCCCCCAGGGCCGGGAATCCGCCATGCCCCCAAACCAGCATCCAGGCGAGCAGCGCGTTCAGGAGATTGCCGAGGATCATCGCGACCATGCCCGGCACGGGCCTTTTCAGCCCTTCCAGGAAAAAGCCGGTGGCGACGTACAGCATCATGCCCGGCATGCCGTAGCCGAGCACCGCCATCACCTGGCCGCCGCCCGCCGCCAGATCCGCGGACTGGCCGGTCAGGCGGAAGAAGGGCTCTCCGGCCAGCGAGGCCAGCGCGAAGAGGATGCCGAGCAGCAGCGCGTAGGGGATCGCCCGGCGCCAGATGCGCCCGCACTCCGCGTCCTGCCCCGCCCCCAGGGCATGGGCGGTCACCGCCACCACGCCCATCATCAGGCCCACGCCGGTGGTGACCAGCAGGTTGGCCGGCAGATGGGCCAGCCCGTAATAGGCCAGTTCCTGCGCGCTGTAGCGGCCGACGATGGCCGTATCCACCGCCATCATGACGACCAGCCCGGCGCGCGAGACGATGACCGGGGCGGCCAGCCGCAGCAATTCGCCGGCATGGGTGCGCAGACGGTCGGCCAGGAGAGGGGCGGAAATCGCTTGGTCGGGCATGATCAGGGTGTCGGTCGCTTGTGTACGGGTGTCACCGCCGGTGGCGGAACCGGCCATCTTGACCGTGCGGCGTACCACGTCAAGTGGCGGCTTATTGTCCTTCCGCCCTGTTGCAAATCCGCCGAACGGGCCGGAACCAACGCCCGCGGCGCCGCGTTGACAAAGCAACAGCATCCATTGAGGAGTTCGGGATCATGAGCCGCGCCATGCCGTTCCCCGTCCGCCAGATTGCCCTCGCCAGCTTCGTCCTGACCTTCGCCGCGCTGCTCGTCGGCTGCAACACGATCGAAGGGGCCGGGCAGGATGTCCAGGCCGGCGGACGGGCCGTCGAACGCGCCGCCGAGTGAGGCGCGCCCCACCTCGCATGTCAACCACGGAAGAGACACCCGCATGAGCGACCCCATGACGCCGGAGCGCCCCACCGAGGTGCCGCCCCCGAGCAACCCGAACACCCCGCAGCCGGACCGCCCGACCACGCCGGACCCCTACCCGGTTCCCGAGAATCCCGACACCCCTCCGGAGATGCCGCCGCCGGCGGATCAGCCGGTCCCCGGCATGCCGTCGCCAACCCAGGCGTAAAGACGCCGGACCGGGCGTCCGTCCGCAACAGGCAATTTCCAGAAAGGCCGGTGCCACAAGGCGCCGGCCTTTTTCCTTGCCCGAACGCCGGTGTTTTGAAATCGAAGATTCGAATCTGGAAACAACACAGAAACACATGGGCAACAAAGACCAAAGGACCGTGGCAAAGTTTGGCATCGATACGTTAAGTGTTTTTTTACCTTTCCCTCGCCCCACCTTAATGTTAACGATTTGTTAATCATTGAGGAGAGGCAACCATGGCCAGGTTTTCGGGAACCAACGCCGCCGAACGCTATCTCGGCACCGACTCCGCCGACACGGTCTATGGCAATGGAGGGAATGATTCGCTCTCCGGAGGTCTCGGCAACGATTTTCTGGACGGCGGGCTCGGGAATGACTGGCTGGGCGATCCCTACGCCGGCGATCCGGGGAACGACCGCATGTACGGGCGCCAAGGCGACGACCAGCTGTTCGGCGGCGCCGGCAACGACTGGCTCGACGGCGGGTCGGGCAACGACACGGTGAAGGGCGGGCGCGGCGACGACACGCTGGTCGGCGGAACCGGCGACGACTGGCTGATCGACACGCTGCGCGACGACGGGTCCGATGTCTTCCTCCCCGGCGCCGGCAACGACCACATGGTCAGTTACCGGGACGGCGCGACGGACATCTTCCGCTTCGACGTGGCGCCGGGCGGCTTCGGCACCGACGACATCAGCTATTTCGAAGCGGGGGTCGACCGCATCGAGTTCCGCGGCTTCTCCGCCGCCGATCTGACCGTCTCCACCACGGCCACCAACACGGCCTTCGGCTTCCGTGACGGGTCGTCGCTGACCGTGGACACGGTGGGGCTGGTGTCCGGCCGTGACTATGTCTTCACCTGACAGCGTCCTCACACGACCGGCCCCCTCACCTGAAGGAAGTACCGCGGGCATGAGGGGCTGATGGCGCAAGGGGCGTGGCCGCGGCTGGCCGCGCCCTTTTCCGTTCCGGGCCGCGGCCCCTCCGCTCCGCTGCCGCGTTATAGCCTTGCCCACGCGACGGAGGAGCCACGCATGAACCATCGACGCCTCACCCCCCGCCCCGCCCCCCGGCTGCTCGCCGTCTGCGCCCTGGCGGCGCTCGGCGCCTGCGCGGAGACTGGCGCCGTGCAACGGCCCATGGCGCAGATGTCGCCGCTGGAACTGGTCGGGCTGACCGTCCAGTCCATTCCCGAGAACCGCATTCTGGGTTCGGTCGAGGACGTCGTCCTAACTCCGGCCCGCGAGCCGGTCCAACTCGTGGTGGCGAGCGGAGCGCCGGTCCATCCGGTGAAACGCCACGTGACGCTGGATTCCGGGCAGTTGCGCTATTCGGAAGAGCGACAGGCCCTCGTCCTGACCGGCATGAACGCGGACCAGTTCGACGCCCTGTTCGCCACGCCTGCCACGACGGCTCCGGCCCTCGCCCCCCTGCCCGGCAACCCGGCGGACGCCACCAACTGGAACCGCGCCACCGCCCCGCGCTGAGCCCTCCTCCGGCCAGACCATGCGACGAGCCCACCATGACGGGCCCGCAAGGTCTGGCCAGCGGGCATCCCTCGGCCTTTCAAAGGAAAGGCTATGACGTCCCATCACGCGGCCCATCACGCGGCGCGGTGTGGCGACGGCTGAAGGGGCGGGGAATGAGCAAGGATGGGGCTGCGCCGGACGTTCCGGAGGGCTTCGTGGCAGCGCTGACTCTGGTGCGTCCGCTGCAGGCCGACGGGCGGAACGATGGCGTGCCCAAGCGGTGGGTCGGCTGCGCGATGCCGGGCCTGGGCGATGCCGGGCCTGAGCGATGATATCGGCAATGATGGTTGAATCGATGGACCGGGTCGCCGCCCTGCATGGTCCGAGCGCGACGGAAGCCGTGACGGCGGCAAGGGCACTCGGGATGTGACGGCGCTGGGACGCCATGGCTGCTGCCGGATCACGACGGACGCTCGCCGTGGCCGATCCGTTGGCGGGGATCCCCCGTCAAGCCCGGCCCGCGCAGGTCATGCAAAAGCAAGCCAGCACCGGAAAAGGACGGGAGGGGGAAAACCCCCTCCCTCACCAAACCCCGGCTGATCAGAACGGGATTTCGTCGTCCAGGTCGTCGTGCTTGGGCGGAGCACCGCCGCCGCTGCGGCCGCCACCGCCGCCGCCATAGCCACCACCGCCGCTGCCGCCGCCGTAGCCGCCGCCACCACCGCCGCCACGCGACTCGTAGCCACCGCCGCCGCCGTAACCCCCGCCACCGCCACCTTCGCCTTCACGGCCGCCGGTGAAGTCGATCTCGGCGACGCGCACCGACAGGCCGGCGCCGCGGGTGCCGTCGCGCTTCTCGAACTCGCGGATCGTCACCTCGCCGGAGATCACCACGGCCTTGCCCTTGGTCAGGTGCGGCGCCAGAGCCTCCGCGCGGCGGCCCCAGATGGAGCAGTCCACCCACTGGGTGGTCTTGCGGTCGCCGAACCCCACGTCGTTGGCGACACGGAAGCCCAGAACCTTTTCGCCGCTCTGCGTGGAGCGAAGCTCGCCATCCGCGCCGAGGCGCCCCGTAAACGTCCATACATTCATCGCACGTGTCTCCTAGCGCGGGTTCCCGGTACCCCATCCGACCCGTTCGGGCGCCCGGCGGAAGGGCGTCCGGATACCGGGGGTGTCTGTTCGCAGGGCCGGTTTGATCCGTGGTCCGGTCCATGCCCGCCCCGCCTTGCGGTTCACAAAGCACGGGGGACGGGCACGGGTCAACCGCCGCCGCCGGAGCGCTTTGGCCCTTCCGTCCGGAACAACCCGCCCGGCCCGCACGAAAGAGAACACTCCATGAACAAACATAGCAGAGAGAGTCCGTGCCGCCAACCGTTTCCTTGGTGGCGCCCCATCATCGCTTTCCCGGCGTCTCCCGGCGTTCCCGCATCCCGCCCCTGCGTCCCACGCGGCCGGAAAGGGACGCGCGCCGGTGGCAAGTCGCCTGCGCGTGGCACATATCTGTCCGGGCTTTCGGAGCTTTTTTGGCGCCTTCCCTTCCCAACCGGTTTCGGCTAAGAACACTCCATGAACAAGCACATCAGTGTCCGCGGCGCGCGGGAGCACAACCTCAAGAACGTCGATGTCGATCTGCCTCGGGACGAGCTGATCGTCATCACCGGCTTGTCGGGATCGGGCAAGTCATCCCTGGCGTTCGACACGATCTACGCGGAAGGCCAGCGGCGCTACGTCGAGAGCCTGTCCGCCTACGCGCGCCAGTTCCTGGAACTGATGCAGAAGCCGGACGTCGATTCGATCGAGGGGCTGTCGCCGGCCATCTCGATCGAGCAGAAGACGACCTCGAAGAACCCGCGCTCCACCGTCGGCACGGTGACGGAGATCTACGACTACATGCGCCTGCTGTGGGCGCGGGTCGGCATCCCCTACTCCCCGGCCACCGGCCTGCCCATCGAAAGCCAGACGGTCAGCCAGATGGTCGACCGCATCCTGGCGATGCCGGAGGGCACGCGCCTGCTGCTGCTTGCACCGATCATCCGGGGCCGCAAGGGCGAGTACAAGAAGGAGATCCAGGACCTCCGCAAGCGCGGCTTCCAGCGCGTGCGCGTCGACGGCACGATGCATGAGATCGACGAGGTTCCGGCGCTCAACAAGAAGCTGAAGCACGACATCGATGTGGTGGTGGACCGCATCGTCGTCCGTGAAGGGCTGGGCAACCGGCTCGCCGATTCGCTGGAGACAGCGCTCGGCCTCGCCGACGGGATCGTCTTCGTCGAGGACGCCGAGTCGCACGAGCAGACCGTCTTCTCGCAGAAATTCGCCTGCCCGGTGTCCGGATTCACGATCCCGGAGATCGAGCCGCGGCTGTTCTCCTTCAACAACCCGTTCGGCGCCTGCCCGGCCTGCGACGGGCTGGGCAGCAAGATCTACTTCGATCCCATGCTGGTCGTCCCGGACGAGCGGCTGTCGCTGAAGAAGGGCGCCATCGCCCCCTGGGCGGGTTCCTCCTCCCAGTATTACGTGCAGACGCTGGAGAGCATCGCCCAGCATTTCGGCGTCTCCATGGACACGCCCTGGGAGAAGCTGCCGGAGAAGGTCCGCCAGACCATCCTCTACGGCTCCGACGGCGCTCCGATCACGATGACCTACGACGACGGGCTGCGCAGCTACCAGACGAACAAGGCCTTCGAGGGCATCGTCAACAACCTGGAGCGCCGCTACCGCGAGACGGAAAGCGCCTACATGCGGGAGGAGCTGTCCAAGTATCAGTCCTCCCAGCCCTGCGAGACCTGCAAGGGCGCCCGCCTGAAGCCGGAGGCGCTGGCCGTCAAGGTCCACGGCCAGCACATCTCCCAGGCGGCGGAGATGTCCATCGCCGACGCGGCGACCTGGTTCAGCACGCTGAACGACCATCTGCGCCCGAAGGACAAGGAGATCGCCTACCGAATCCTCAAGGAGATTAACGAGCGGCTGGGCTTCCTCAACGCGGTGGGGCTGGAATACCTGACGCTCAGCCGCGGCTCGGGATCGCTGTCCGGCGGCGAGAGCCAGCGCATCCGGCTGGCCTCGCAGATCGGGTCCGGCCTGACCGGCGTCCTCTACGTGCTGGACGAGCCGTCGATCGGCCTGCACCAGCGCGACAACGACCGGCTGCTGGCGACGCTGAAGCGCCTGCGCGACCTCGGCAACACCGTGATCGTGGTCGAGCATGACGAGGACGCCATCCGCACCGCCGACTATCTGGTGGACATGGGTCCCGGCGCCGGCCAGCACGGCGGCACCGTGATCGCCCAGGGCACCCCGGCGGAGGTCCAGGCCAATCCCGACAGCGTCACCGCCCAGTTCCTCAACGGCACCCGCTTCGTGCCGGTGCCGGACCAGCGCCGCCCCGGCCACAAGGGCCAGTTCCTGGAGGTGAAGGGTGCCCGCGCCAACAACCTCCAGAACGTCTCGGCGCGCATCCCGATGGGCACCTTCACCTGCGTGACCGGCGTGTCGGGCGGCGGCAAGTCCACCCTGATCATCGAGACGCTCTACAAGGCGGTGGCGCGCAAGCTGATGGGCGCCCGCGAGCACCCGGCGGAGCATGACGAACTGCTGGGGCTGGAAAATCTCGACAAGGTCATCGACATCGACCAGTCGCCGATCGGCCGCACCCCGCGCTCCAACCCGGCGACCTACACCGGCGCCTTCACCCCGATCCGCGACTGGTTCGCCGGCCTGCCGGAGGCCAAGGCCCGCGGCTACGGCCCCGGCCGCTTCTCCTTCAACGTGAAGGGCGGACGCTGCGAGGCGTGCCAGGGCGACGGCGTCATCAAGATCGAGATGCACTTCCTGCCCGACGTCTACGTCACCTGCGACGTCTGCCACGGCAAGCGCTACAACCGCGAGACACTGGAAGTCACCTACCGCGATAAGACCATCGCCGACGTGCTCGACATGACCGTCGAGGAGGGCAAGGAGTTCTTCAAGGCGGTGCCCGGCATCCGCGACAAGCTGGAAACCCTGGAGCGGGTGGGCCTCGGCTACATCCACATCGGCCAGCCCGCCACGACCCTGTCCGGCGGCGAGGCGCAGCGCGTGAAGCTGTCCAAGGAGCTGAGCCGCCGCGCCACCGGCCGCACCCTCTACATCCTCGACGAGCCGACCACCGGCCTGCATTTCGCCGACGTCGAGAAGCTGATGGAGGTGCTCCACGCGCTGGTCGACCAGGGCAACACGGTGCTGGTGATCGAGCACAATCTGGAGGTCATCAAGACCGCCGACTGGATCATCGACCTCGGCCCCGAAGGCGGCACCGGCGGCGGAGAGATCGTCGCGGAGGGCACCCCGGAAGACGTGGTGAAGGTCAAGCGGAGTTACACCGGCCAGTATCTGGCCCCTTACCTGAAGGCGAAGCCGAAAAGCCGGAAGAGGGCATGAAGAAGGGCCGGGGTCATCCCCGGCCTTTTTCTTAAGGCCGATTTTTGCCCCGGAAACAAAGCCGCGGCAGGGGCGTTTCCTCTTCATCGTTCGCCAAACAGGATGGAGACGGAGCATGTCCAGGACCATGATGTCCGGTGTGGCGCTGGCCTTCGGCGCGGCCCTGCTGGTCAGCGCCTGCGGGACCGACGAGACCACCAGCACCACGACCACCACCACGACCACCTCGCCCAACTACGGCAACTCCAGCCTGACCACCCCGCCGACCGGCGGCTCGACCACCACCGAGCGCACGACGACGACCAAGAGCGAATAAGGACTCTTCGTTTCGCTCACGAATGAAACGGCCGGCTCCGCACAAGCGGGACCGGCCGTTGTCTTGCCGATCCTTCCTTTGTTCGTCCTACCAACGTACAAGTTTCAAGCCCTTCCCGCTCGGCTAGGATTTCAGGGCGCGCCCAACGAAGCGCGCCGGAACAGCCGAACAACGGAGGGAACCCCATGCGCACACTGTTCGCGATCACGGCCGCCCTGATCGCGCTGGCAAGCCCGGCTCTGGCCGTCGAGGTCACGGAATCGGCCACCTTGCCCTACCCGGTCGAGAAGGTCTGGCAGCAGATCGGCCCCTTCTGCAACCTCGGCACCTGGCACCCGGCGGTGGAAAGCTGCACCCTGCGCCGCAAGGACGGCGCGCAGGAGCGCGTTCTGGCCCTCAAGGGCGGCGGCGCGATCGAGGAGCGCCTGCTCTCCTCCTCCGCCAGCAGCCACCGCATCCGCTACTCGATCCTGTCCAGCCCGCTGCCGGTCAAGGACTACGCGGCTTCCCTGTCGGCCGAACCGGCGGGCAAGGGCACGCGCGTCGTGTGGAAGGCGCGCTACACCTCCAACGGCGCCAGCGACGAGGAATCGCGCAAGGTGATCTCCGGCATCTTCACCTCGGGCTTCGACGGGCTGAAGCAGAAGCTCGCCGCTCAGTAAGTCACCGCCGTTCGGCGGAGCGGCCAGGATCGCCGGAATCCGCGGGCGACCCTGGCCGCGATTCCGTGCCGTGGTCCGGGTTGGCCTTGCCGTGGCGACAACGACGGTCTACTTGTTCGGCAACTTTGTGAAAGTTGCTGATATGGTCGACACGTCCCTTTCCCCCGTTCACGTCATCGGCGGCGGCCTCGCCGGGTCCGAAGCCGCGTGGCAGCTCGCCCAGCGCGGCGTCCCCGTCGTGCTGCACGAGATGCGGCCGGTCCGCCCGACCGAGGCGCACAGCACCGACCAGCTCGCCGAGCTGGTCTGCTCCAACTCCTTCCGGTCGGACGACGCGGAGTACAACGCGGTCGGGCTGCTGCACGAGGAGATGCGGCGCTGCGGTTCGCTGATCCTGCGTTGCGCCGACGCGCACAAGGTGCCGGCGGGCGGCGCGCTGGCCATGGACCGCGACGGCTTCGCGGGCGCGGTGACCGAGGCGATCACCGGCCACCCGCTCATCACCGTGGAGCGCGGCGAGGTTGCCGGCCTGCCGCCGGAGGACTGGGACAGCGTCGTCATCGCCACCGGCCCCCTCACCTCGCCGCCCCTGGCCGAGGCGATCCGCAGCTTCACGGGCGAGGAGTCGCTGGCCTTCTTCGACGCCATCGCCCCCATCGTCTATCTGGAGAGCGTGGACCTGTCCAAGGCGTGGTTCCAGTCGCGCTACGACAAGCCCGGCCCCGGCGGCACCGGCAAGGACTACATCAACTGCGCCTTCGAGAAGGACGAATACCGCGCCTTCATCGATGCCCTGCTGACCGCCGAAAAGGTGGACTTCAAGGAGTGGGAGAAGAGCACGCCCTACTTCGAAGGCTGCCTGCCCATCGAGGTGATGGCGGAGCGCGGGGTGGACACGCTGCGCTACGGCCCGATGAAGCCGGTCGGCCTGACCAACCCGCACAAGCCGGAACGCCGCCCCTACGCGGTGGTCCAACTCCGCCAGGACAACGCGCTGGGCACGCTCTACAACCTCGTCGGCTTCCAGACCAAGCTGCGCCACGCCGAGCAGGCGCGGGTCTTCCGCATGATCCCCGGCCTGGAAAACGCGGAGTTCGCGCGGCTGGGCGGCCTGCACCGCAACACCTTCCTGAACAGCCCGCGCCTTCTGGACGGCGCGCTGCGGCTGAAGGCCCAGCCGCGCATCCGCTTCGCCGGGCAGGTGACGGGCTGCGAGGGCTATGTGGAAAGCGCCGCGGTCGGCCTGCTCGCCGGTCGCTTCGCCGCCGCCGAGCGGCTGGGTGGGGAGCCGTCCGCTCCGCCGGTCACCACCGCGCTGGGGGCGATCCTCGGCCACATCACCGGCGGCGCCAACGCCGACACCTACCAGCCGATGAACGTCAATTTCGGCCTGTTCCCGCCGGTGGACGAGCGCATCCGCGGCCGCGACCGCAAGCTGGCCTACACCCGCCGCGCGCTGGAGGACCTGGAGGGCTGGCTGAAGGCCGCACCCGCTGTCGCGGTCTGAAGACCGGCAAATCCGGGGAAATTATCACGGAACCACAATAAAGATCATAAGTGAGCCTTAACCAATGCCGTGGAACACTTTCTTGCGAGTGAGCGAGAAAGTTTTCCAGCGGGATGGTTATGATTAAAATAAAATCATTGGTTGCCAAGCAGGTAATCGTCATCGTGGCGGTGACGATCATTTCGCTGACGGTCGGAATTGCGGCCCTGACGACCAAGAGCGGGTCGGACATTGAAACCCTGGCGTACCAGAGCGGGGAGCAGCTTGGCCACCGCTACGGCGAGATGGTGCAAGCCCGGCTGGGGAACGCGATGGAGGCCGGCCGCTTCATCGCGACCTCACTGGTCGGCCTGAAGGCCGCGGGCCGCACCGACCGGGAGCAGCTCTCTTCCTGGCTCAAGAGCATCGCCGAGGCCAACCCGGAGTTCCTCGGCGTCTGGGTGGGGATGGAGCCCAACGCCCTGGACGGCCGTGACGCGGAGTTCGCCAACAAGCCGGGCACCGACGCGTCCGGTCGGTTCCTTCCCTACTGGAACCGCGGGTCGGGAACGGTCGCGCTGGAGTCCCTCGTCGGCTATGACGATCCGGGTTCCGACGGCGCCTATTATCAGATCCCGAAGCGCACCGGACGCGCCATGGTGGTGGAGCCCTACAGCTACACGGTCGCCGGCCGGAAGGTGCTGATGGTGTCCATGTCCGTCCCGATCGTCGAGAACGGCCGGGTCATCGGAGTGGCCGGCATCGATCTGTCCACCGACGGCATCTGGTCCATGCTGAAAACGGTGAAGCCCTTCGACAGCGGGTCCATCCACCTGATTTCCAACGACGGCGTCTGGGCCGGTCATCCCGACGCCGAGCGGATGGGGCAACCGATCGGCGCGTCGGACCCGGCGCTCGACGCCGCCAAACCGGCCATCCGCGCGGGGCGGAGTTTCGAGCAGATGTCGGTCTCCGGGGGGCAGCCCGTGAAGCAGCTGTTCCTGCCGGTGAAGGTCGCGGGAACGGACACGCCCTGGTCCCTGCTGGTCAACCTGCCGCTCGACAAGATCAACGCCCCGGTCCGGGACCTGCGCAACGCCACCATCATCGGCGGGCTGGTCCTGCTGGCGGCCCTGGTGGCCGCGCTTCTGTTCGCCAGCCGCAGCATCGTCGGCCTGCCGTTGCGTCGCACCATCGCGACGCTGGACGCCGTGGTCGCCGGAGAGCGCGGCGTGGTCATCACCGACACCGGCCGCACCGACGAGATCGGCGCCATCAACAAGGCCCTGAAGCTCTTCCAGGAGAACACCGCCCGCATGGCGGAACTTGAGGAGGAACGCCACCGCGAAGAGCAGCGCGCCGCCGAACGCCGCAAGCGCGACCTCGCCGACGTCGCAAGCCGGTTCGAGGCGTCGGTGGGCGGGGTCGTGCGCAACGTGTCGGAGCAGGCGGACGAGATGCGCAGCACCGCGCAGAGCCTGTCGGCCATCGCCGCCCAGACCGACCGTCAGGCCGCCGCCGTGTCAACCGCCGCCGAGGAAGCCAGCCAGAACGTCCAGACGGTGGCCGCCGCCACGGAGGAACTCAGCTGCTCCATCCGCGAGATCAACGAGCGGATCGGCCGCTCCTCGCAGATGGCCGCCGAGGCCGTGGCCGAGGTGGAGCGCACCAACAGCACGCTCGAAGGGCTGGCCACCGCCGCGCAGAAGATCGGCGACGTGGTGAACCTCATCCAGGGCATCGCCGGGCAAACCAACCTGCTGGCGCTCAACGCCACCATCGAGGCCGCCCGCGCCGGCGAGGCCGGCAAGGGCTTCGCCGTCGTCGCCAGCGAGGTGAAGAATCTCGCCAACCAGACGGCCAAGGCGACCGAGGATATTTCCCGGCAGATCGCCGACATGCAGACCGTCAGCGGCACGGTGGTCGGCGTGATACAGGCGGTGGGGCGGAGCATCATCGCCATCAACGAGACGATCACCGCCATCGCCGCCGCCGCGGAGCAGCAGGGCGCCGCCACCCAGGAGATCAGCCGCAACGTCCAGCAGGCGTCGATGGGCACCGCCGCCGTGTCCGTGAACATCGGCGGTGTGACCCAGGCGGCGGGGTCCACCGGCTCGATGGCCGATCAGGCGCTCGATGCCGCCGGCGATCTGTCGCGGGAGGCCGATCAGCTCCGCCAGGAGGTGGAGCGGTTCGTCGCGATGATCCGCGCCGCCTGACCGGAAGGGGTCAGAACCGCCCGCGCAGCGCCGCCCAGGCCAGCTTGGCGTGGCGCAGCGGGTGGGGCATCAGCACGCGCGCGGCGAAGGGGTCGTCGCCCTCCCGCGCCAGCGCGTCCAGATGCAGCCCGGCCAGCACCGCCGGCAGGAGAGCCGACAGGGCGGAGCGCGGCACCGCGCGGCGCAGCGCGCGGGCCTTCGCCAAGTGTTCACGGGCGGCCTCCGCCACCTCGCGCACCACGGGGCGCAGTTCGGGGGTGGAGCGCAGCTCGAACAGGTCCCCTTGCTTGGCACCGTGGGCCGCCATGCGGTCGGCGGGGAGAAGCTGGCGGTGCTGGCGGGCGTGGAAGGGCACCGCCCGGGCGATGCCGGCCAGCGCGTAGCCGATCCCGGCCTGACGCCCGGCCTCCGCCGCCTCGGCGTCCTTCGCGCCGAGGATCTCCAACGCGAGCTGGACGAGCGGCGCGCCGGTGACCTCGGCGTAATTGACGAGGCAGGACAGGTTGGCCGGCGGGGTGTCGTCGAGGTCGGCCTCCCGCGCGTCGATCAGCCGGTCGAACAGGGCGCGGCTCAGCCCGCCCTCCCGCACGGCGGCGGCCAGCGGCTCCATCACCGCGTGCTTGGGAACGGCGGCACCCTCATAGACCTTGTCCAGCCCGTCGCGCCAGAATTGCAGCCGCATCTGGCCCAGCACCGGCTCGGTCACCACCTCGCGGGTCTTGGCGATCTCCAGGTTGAAGGCGTAGAGGGCGAACAGCGATTCGCGGCGCTCCGCCGGGGCGAATAGGCACGTCAGGAAACGGTCGTTGTCATATTTCCTCACCTCCCGTCCGCAATAGGACAGGTCGGGGGTCGCCTTCGCCATGTGATGCCTGTTCTGGAAAAATGGGGGTGGCACAGTTTGGAAGCGGGGCAAAGCCCGCTCGCGCCTTATATTAGGCAGACAGGCTCTCCACACCAGCCCCGACGCGCAGCAGGCGGAACAATGGCCGATTTCAACATCGCCCCCACCAAGCCCCGCAAACCCAGCCCGGTCGCCCGCAAGGATGCGGACTCGGAGAATTTTCCGGTCGCCTCGCGCCTGCTGCCGAAGCATCTCCGGCCGCATGTCATGGCCTTCTACCGGTTCGTCCGGCTGGGCGACGACATCGCCGACGACCCCGATCTCGAGCCGGAGACCAAGCTCGCCTATCTGGAGGCGCTGGAGCGCTCGCTGACCACCGGGCAGGCCAAGCACGCCTATCTGAAGCCGGCGCTGGACCTGCGCGCCAGCCTGCAGGCGACCGGCGTCAGCGACCGCCACCCCCGGCAGGTGTTGCGCGCCTTCCGGCGCGACGCGGTCGGCGCGCGCTGCCACAGCTGGAGCGATCTTCTGCTCTATTGCCGATTCTCCGCCAACCCGGTCGGCCGCTACCTGCTGGACCTGCATGGCGAGGGGGTGGCCGCCGGGCCGGCGTCGGACGCGCTGTGCACCGCCCTGCAGGTGCTGAACCACCTCCAGGACTGCCGGGAGGATTGGAGCCAGCTCGGGCGCTGCTACATTCCGCTGGTCTGGTTCGACGATTCGGCGATCAGCGTCGAACGGCTGGTCGAGACGGAGAGCGACGCCAAGCTGCGCGCCATCTTCGACCGCACGCTGGAACACACCGACCGGCTGCTGGAACGCGCCGCCCCCCTGCCCGGCCTGATCCAGCATCGCGGGTTGCGGATGGAGGCGTCGGTGATCCTCAGCCTCGCCGAGTCGCTGGCACAGCGGCTGCGCAGCCGCGACCCGCTGAAGAAGCGGGTGGTGCTCGGCACGCATCACAAGCTGTTCGCCACCGCACGCGGGCTGGCGCGCGCCATCGGGAGCAAATAGACTCCGGCTTCTTCGACCGCCATCACGCAGGACCGACGTATGCCGCAGCCATCGCTGGACTCGACGCAGAGCGACACCGCCGACAGTCCGGCTGCCGCGGCGGCGGCGGTGACCGGACGCTCGGGCAGCACCTTCTACTGGCCGATGCTGCTGCTGCCCCGCTCCAAGCGGGCGGCGATGTTCGCCATCTACGCCTTCTGCCGGCGGATCGACGACATCGCGGACGAGCCCGGCGAGCCGGCGGACAAGCGCGCGGCGCTCGACGCCTGGAGGACGGAAATCCGCGGCCTCTACGCCGGCGGCGCGCCGTCCAGCTCGCTGGGAGCGGCGCTGAAGGGCGCCATCGAGCGCTACGGGCTGCCGCGGGGCGAGTTGGAGGCGCTGATCGACGGCATGGCCATGGACATTCCCGCGGACGGCGGAAATGGCGGTCCCGTCAACGGGGGCATGACCGGCCCGGCGCTGCCGACTCTCCGCCTCTATTGCCGCCGCGTCGCCGGCGCGGTGGGCATGCTGGCGATTCGCGTCTTCGACCGCGCCGACGCCTCCACCGAGGCTTTCGCCCTGGCGCTGGGCGAGGCGCTGCAATTGACCAACATCCTGCGCGACCTGACCGAGGACGCGGAGATCGGCCGCCTCTACCTGCCGCGCGAGTTGCTCGACGAGGCCGGGATCGGCAGTTCGGACCCCGCCACGGTGCTCGCCCATCCCAACCTGCCGCAGACCTGCGAGGCGCTGGCCATGCTGGCCGAGGAGCGCTTCGCCGAGGCGCGCCGGGCGCTGGCCGAGGGGCAGTCCGCCGGGCGGCGCGGCTCGCTGTGGGCGGCGGTCGCCATGATGGTGCTGTACCACCGGCTGCTGGTGCGCCTGCGGGCCCGGGGCTGGCGCGATCTCGACCGGCGGGTCCGGGTCGGCAAGCGCGAATGCGCCCTGGTGGCCGTGCGCTGCGCGCTCGGCTATCCGCCCGCCGCCTGACGGGCGTCTTGGGCACCGTCCACATCGTCGGCGCCGGCCTCGCCGGCCTGTCCGCCGCCGTCCGCCTGACCGAGGCCGGGCGGCGGGTCGTCCTGCATGAAAGCGCGCCGCAGGCGGGAGGGCGATGCCGCTCCTTCCACGACGCCGCGCTGGACCGCGTGGTGGACAACGGCAGCCATCTGGCGCTCAGCGGCAACCGTTCCCTGCTCGGCTATCTGGAGCGGGTCGGCGCCCGCGGCGCCCTGTCCGAGTTGCGCCCCGCCGCCTTTCCCTTCCTCGACCTCGGCAGCGGTGAGCGGTGGTGCCTGCGTCCCGGCGGGCTGTGGCTGTTCGACAAGGCCCGCCGCGTGCCGGGAAGCCGCCCCGCCGACTACCTCGCCGCCCTGCGGACCCTCACCGCCCGCCCCGAGACGGCGGTGGCCGACGCCCTGCCTCCCGGCGGGCCGCTCTTTGAGCGGCTGTGGCGCCCGCTGGCCGTGTCGGTGATGAACGGGGCGCCGGAGCGGGTGTCCGCCCGCCTGTTCGGGGCCGTGCTGCGGGAAACGCTGCTGCGCGGCGAGGCTGCCTGCCGGCCGCTGTTCGCCGAGAAGGGCCTGTCCGCCGCCCTGGTCGATCCGGCGGTGGCGTGGCTGACGCGGCATGGCGCCGACCTGCGCACCGGAACGCGGGTGGACGGGCTGGAGCGCGCGGGGGAACGTCTCGCCGCCTTGTCGGTCGATGGGGAGCGCATTCCGCTCGGCGGCGGAGACGCGGTGATCCTGGCGGTCCCGGCCTGGATCGCCGGACGGCTGCTTCCCGAGGCCGTTCCCATGCCCGCCGCCGGCCGGGCCATCGTCAACGCCCACTTCCGCCTGCCCGACGCGATGGAGCTGCCGGGCGGCCTGCCCTTCCTGGGGCTGGTGGGCGGCACGGCGGACTGGCTGTTCCGGCGCGGCGACGTGCTGTCGGTGACGGCCAGCGACGCCGACGCACTCGCCGCCCAGACCGTCGAAGCGGTCGCCGCCACGCTGTGGCGCGACGTGGCTCGGGCCCTCGGCACGCCCGGCGCGGCTCTGCCGCCCTACCGAATCGTCAAGGAGCGCCGAGCGACTCCGGACCAGTCCCCTGTCCATGCGGCGAATCGCCCCGGTGCCCGGACGGCATTGAAAAACCTCGTTCTGGCCGGCGATTGGACGAACATGGGCCTTCCGGCAACGCTCGAAGGTGCGGTTCGCTCCGGCGAGTTCGCCGCGCGGGCGGTCCTGGACGCAAGGATTACCACCTTTTCGCGCCTCGGCCTTTTTCCAGCCTTCACTTTGCCGCGCCGCGGGCCTATTTGAGCGGACGGAGGTGCCGTGCCGCAAGGCGCGGGCCGAGATGGGACAATCCAAGAAGAGAGGGTAACTCAATGGCGTTCGAACTGCCGCCGCTCCCGTATGGCTATGATGCTCTGCAGCCGTTCATGTCGTCGGAGACGCTGCACCTGCACCACGACAAGCACCACCAGACCTACGTCACCAACCTGAACAACCTGACGAAGGACAGCCCGCTGGCCGACGCCAGCCTGGAAGACGTCATCAAGCAGAGCTACGGCGACGCCTCCAAGCAGGGCCTGTTCAACAACGCCGGCCAGGTGTGGAACCACACCTTCTACTGGCAGAGCATGAAGAAGAACGGTGGCGGCGCCATCCCGGGCGAGCTTGAGAAGCGCCTGATCGCCGACTTCGGCAGCGTCGACAAGTTCAAGGAAGAGTTCTCGAACGCCGCCATTACCCAGTTCGGCTCGGGCTGGGCTTGGCTGTACATCGACGGCGGCAAGCTGAAGGTCACCAAGACCTCCAACGCCGACACCCCGCTGGCCCAGGGCCACTTCCCGCTGCTGACCGCCGACGTGTGGGAGCACGCCTACTACGTCGACTACCAGAACCGCCGCGCGGACTTCGTGAAGGCGTTCCTGGAGAGCCTGGTGAACTGGGAATTCGTGGCCGAGCGCCTGTCGAAGGCCCCGGCCTGATCCTTCCCCGGATCGCCAGAACGGAAAAGGCCCCCGATCCGGGGGCCTTTTTTCGTTCGAACGGGTGCGGAGAAACACAGGAGCCGGATCACACCGGCAGCAGCGCCGCCCCCACCCGCCGGCCTTCGGCCAGCAGGACGTTGTAGGTGCGGCAGGCCGCCCCGGTGTCCATCACCTCCACCACCAGACCGGCGGCGCGCAGGCTCTGGCGCAGCGCCTTGGGCAGAAGCTGCATCCGCTCACCGGAGCCGAGCAGAAGGAACTCCACCCGCGGCTCCGCCTCGATGACGGGGGCGAAGTCCTCCGCGGTCAGGGCGGCGAAGTCCTGGGGGCGCCAGGGCTCCGTGCGGTCGGGAAGGACCACGACCGCACCGGTGCGCCATTGCCCGGACACACAGAACTGCCCGTCCCCATAGCCGTCGATGACCTGCCGGTCCGACGGGATGATCGGCGTGATGTCCGCCATCTCTTGTCCGTTTCCTGTTCTCGCCGGTCCGTGCTTGGTCGATCAGGGCGTCGGATTGGCGGCCGGGGCCGCGTTCTCCGCCGGCGCGTTGCGGCGCAGCCGGTTCTCGCCCAGGAACAGCAAGATGGGGGCGGCGATGAAGATGGACGAGGAGGTCGCCAGGAAAATGCCGAAGATCAGCACGATGCCGAAATCCTGCAGCGCCTCGCCGCCGAAGAAGGCCAGCGGCAGGATCGACAGCAGGGTCGACATGGAGGTGCCCAGCGTGCGGTTCAGCGTCTCGTTGATCGAGCGGTCGATCAGCTCGCGCAGCGGCATCTTCTTGTAGATGCGCAGGTTCTCGCGCATGCGGTCATAGACCACGACCTTGTCGTTGGTCGAATAGCCCATGATCGTCAGGATCGCCGCGATGGCCGTCAGATTGAACTGCATGCCGGTGATCGCGTAGAAGCCGACCACCTTCGTCACGTCCAGCAACAGCGTCACGATGGCGCCGAAGCCGAACTGCCATTCGAAGCGGAACCAGATGTAGACGAGCATCGCCAGCAGCGCGAGGCCGAGTGCCAGCATGCCGTTGAAGAACAACTCGCCGCTGACCGACGCGCCGACCGCCTCGACACGGCGCACGGTGGTGCCGGGGACCTCCTGGGCGAGCGTGGCCCTCACCTTGTCGGCGGCCACCTGCTGGGCGGCGTCATCGCCCGGCTGGCGCTCCAGGCGGATCAGCACGTCCTGGGGCGAACCGAACTCCTGCAACTGCACCTGCCCCATGTTGAGCTGGTTCAGCGTGTGGCGCAGCGAGGCGAAGTCGGCGGCCTGCGGCGTGCGCGCCTCGATGACGATGCCGCCGCGGAAGTCGATGCCGTAGTTCAGGCCGGGATAGAAGAACAGCACCACCGACGCGATCGACAGGAACGCCGACACGATCAGGCCGGCGTGTCGCCCGCGCATGAATTGGATGTTGGTGTTGTCAGGGACCAGACGAAGCCGGAACATGGGTATGACCTCTTACACCGGCAGGACGGCCGGCCGCGTCTTGCGCAGCCAACTGACCATCATGAGACGCACGAGCACGGTGGCCGTGAACAGCGAAATCAGGATGCCGAAGGTGATGGTGACGGCGAAGCCCTTGATCGCGCCGGTGCCCAGCACGAACAGGATGGCCATCTTGATGGCGGTGGTCAGGTTGGCGTCCACGATGGTGGAGTAGGCGCGGCTGAAGCCGGCCTCGACCGAGCCGAAGACGCCGCGGCCCTTCTTGGTTTCCTCGCGGACACGCTCGTTGATCAGGATGTTCGCGTCGACCGCCAGACCGAGCGACAGCAGGATGCCGGCGATGCCCGGCAGGGTCAGCGTCGCCTGGAGCAGGGACAGCGCGGCCAGCGTCAGGACGGTGTTGACCAGCAGCGCGAAGCAGGCGAAGGCCCCGAACAGGCCGTAGGCGGCGATCATGTAGACGCAGACCAGCACGAAGCCGATGCCCACGGCCATCAGGCCGGCGCGGATCGAATCGGCGCCCAGGTCGGGGCCGACCGTGCGCTCCTCGATGACCTTCAGCGGGGCGGGCAGGGCGCCGGCGCGCAGCAGGACGGCGAGGTCGTTGGCGTCGGCGGCGGTGAAGTTGCCGCTGATCTGGCCGCGCCCGCCGGTGATCGGCTCGCGGATCACCGGGGCGCTGATGACCTTGTTGTCGAGCACGATGGCGAAGGGCCGGCCGACGTTGGCGCGGGTCACGTCGGCGAAGCGGCGGGCGCCGATGCTGTCGAATTCGAAATTGACCACCCACTCGCCGGTCTGCGGGTTGCTGCCCGCGGTGGCGTTGGTCAGGTTGGCGCCGTCCACCTCGACCTTCTTGCGGATGACGTAGGCGGTCTGCGTCCGCCCGCCCTCCGCCGAGGGGAGGATGTCGGTGCCCGGAGGGGCGCGGCCCGCGCTCGGGTCGGCGTTCATGTCGACCAGACGGAAGGTCATCTTCGCGGTGGTGCCGAGCAGCCGCTTCACGCGGTCCGGATCCTCGACGCCGGGAAGCTGGACCAGGATGCGGTCGGCGCCCTGGCGGGCGATGGTCGGCTCGTTGACGCCGGTCTCGTCGATGCGGCGCCGCACGATCTCGATGGACTGCTCGATGGCCTGGGTGGCGCGCTCGCGCAGGGCGATCTCGCTGAGCCGGGCGGTGACGCTGCCACCGCTGGCGTTGACCTCCAGGTCCGGCTGGCCGCCGCCGAGCGGTCCGCCGCCGATGGTGTTGGCGAGCTGGCGGAGCGCCCGCACCGCCGTGTCGGCCTGTGCCGGATCGCGGAGCTGCACGGTGATGCCGCGGTCGCCCGGGGTGATCGCCGTGTAGCCGACATTGTCGTTGCGGAGCTGGGTGCGCGCCGAATCGACCAGGCCTTCGACGCGGTCACGGATGACCGCGCCCATGTCCACCTCGAGCAGCAGGTGCGACCCGCCGCGCAGATCGAGGCCGAGGTTGACCCGGTTGTGCGCGTACCAGTTCGGCAGGGCCGACAGCGTCTCACGGCTGAGAAAATTCGGCAGCGTGAGGATGGTCCCGAGCACGCAGATCGCGACGATCAGAAAAATCTTCCAGCGCGGAAAATACAGCATTCGTAAACCAGTCCCGTTCGCTACCGGAGAACCGCGTTACTTGCGGTCCGCAACCTTCTCTTCAGTCTTCTCGTCGGCGCTCTTGGCCGGCTCGGACTTCGACAGCACGAGGTTCACCGTGGAGCGCATGACGCGGACGCGGACGTTCTCGGCGATCTCGACCTGAAGCTCGTCCTCCGGACCGACCTTGGTCACGGTGCCGATGATGCCGCCGCCGGTCACCACGCGGTCGCCGCGACGGATGGCCTCCAGCATGCCCTTGTGTTCCTTCATCTTCTTCTGCTGCGGACGGATCAGCAGGAAGTAGAAGACGACGAAAATCAGGATCAGCGGCAGGAACTGCACGATCATGTCGGCCCCACCGGCGGCGGGCGCGGCGGTCTGTGCATAGGCCGTCGAAACGAACATCTGGAGGCTCCCTGTGGTTTGGTTCCGAAGGCGCAGCGGGCGCTCGCGGACGCGGCGACTATAACGGTCCGGGCCGTCGATGCAATGGAATAGGGGTACGCCAGCCGGGCTTCAAGGGCCGCGGCTGTCCATCACGGCAAAGAGAAGCAGGAAGCGGCGCAGGCAGGGCGCCGTGACGGGCTCCACCCCGTGGAAGGAGCGGTCGGACGGCGCGTAGGCCAGAAGATGGTTCGGCAGGAAGGGCGCGGTGCCGGCCAGCTCGAAGCCCTCGCGCGCAAACCGCTCCGTCGAGCGCCCGGCGTTGGCGGTGAAGGACGGGTCGCGCGGCCGGTACAGCGCCGTGCCGAGATCGGGGCGGCTGCCGTCCGCCGGCATGTAGAGCAGCATGGACAGGAAGGTGCCGAACACGTCGGTGTGGGGCAGCATGGAATGGCCCGCATGGTCCTCGACCAGCCGCGCGTAGACCACCGCCGGCCGGTTCCCCACCGGCGCCTCCAGCTTGGCGGCGAGGGAGGGGAAACGCGGGGCCAGCCGTTGCAGCGTCTCCGGCCCGAACAGGCAATCGCGCACCTCCCGCCAGACCGCCGCGGCCTCCGGCTCCATCTCCCTCAGGTTGCGGTCGGTCAGCACCATCTGATGGCGCTGGGGAAGGCTGTCCATCTGCAGGAGGGCCAGCGCCTCGAACCGCGGCCAATGGGCGACGGCGCGGGCGTAGAGGTCCGCCGGCAGGGCATCCGGCACCACCAGATGCGGGAAGGGCTCCTCGCTCAGCGGCGTCTCCTCCAACCGCCGCAGGACATGCGCGGCGCTCCCCGTCGGGATGGGGAGATCGGCGGAACGTTCTGCGTGCATGGCCGGCCCTCGGTTCGCGTTCCCGGCACCATAGCGGCGCGCACGCCGCCCCCGCAAGCGCGGCGCCCTGTCGCGCCTCCTTGTCTGGCGCCGGGCCGGCGGGTTAGGGTCGGCGCAACGAAACCGGAAGAAACGCCTGCAAAGGAACACGATGTCGGACGCCCAACTGCTGCCCCTCCTCACCCGCATCGCCGAGGCCCTGGAACGGCTCGCCCCGCCGCCGCCGGGCCGGCTCGACCTCGGCGCCGCCGACGCCTTTGTCTGGCACGCCGATCCCGACCGGCTGGAGCCGGTGCCCGCCGTCAACCGCGTGGAGATCAGCCTGCTGCGCGGCGTGGAGCGGCAGCGCGACATCCTGCTGGACAACACCACCCGCTTCGCCACCGGCCTGCCCGCCAACAACGCCCTGCTCTGGGGCTCGCGCGGCATGGGCAAAAGCTCGCTGGTCAAGTCGGTGCACGCCGCGGTGGCCCAGGAGCATCCCGGCACGCTGGCGCTGGTCGAGATCCACCGCGAGGACATCCCCACCCTGCCCCGCCTGCTCGCCCGGCTGAAGGACGAGCCGCGCCGCTTCATCCTGTTCTGCGACGACCTGTCCTTCGACCACGACGACGCGCATTACAAGTCGCTGAAGGCCGTCCTGGAGGGCGGGATCGAGGGGCGCCCGGAGAATGTGGTGTTCTACGCCACCTCCAACCGCCGCCACCTGATGCCGCGCGACATGATCGAGAACGAGCGCTCCACCGCCATCAACCCGGCCGAGGCGGTCGAGGAGAAGGTGTCGCTGTCCGACCGCTTCGGCCTGTGGCTGGGCTTCCACAATTGCGACCAGCCGACCTACTTCGCGATGATCGAGGGCTACGCCGCCCGCTTCGGGCTGGACATCCCGGCGGAGCAGCTGCGGGCCGAGGCCGTGGAATGGTCGGTGACCCGCGGCAGCCGCTCCGGCCGGGTGGCCTGGCAGTTCATCCAGGACCTGGCTGGCCGTCTGGGGAAGCCCCTTCGCTGACCCGCGGCTCCATGCGGTCGCGCGGGTCGACCGCCTGGCTGCCCTTGCGCAGTTCGAAGTGAAGCTGCGGGCTCGTCACCGATCCGGTCTGGCCGACCGTGCCGATGGCCTGCCCGCGCTTCACCGCCACGCCCCGCTCCACGTCGATGCGGTCGAGATGGGCGTAGGCGGTGATGAAGCCGTCCGAATGCTTCACCAGCAGCAGGTTGCCGAAGCCGCGCAGCTCGTTGCCGGCGTAGGCGACCACGCCGTTGTCGGCGGCGACCACCGTGGTTCCCTTGGCAGCGGCGATGTTCAGGCCGTCGTTGTGCAGACCGTCCGGCTTCGGCCCGAAGGTCGAGATCACCTTCCCCTTCACCGGCCAGAGCAGCCGCCCGGTGGCGCGCTGCGGCGTCGCCTCCTCGACCGCCTTCGGCGGCGGGGGTGGAGCGGCGGCGACCTCCTGGGCCGGGGCCGGTGGCGGAGGCGGGACCGGAGCGGCCTCGACGGCGCGCGGCGCGGGCGCCGGTTCGGGAATCGCGGGCTTCTGGCCCGGCGGGCGCAGCGAGGTCGGGGCCTGCCCCGGCTGGTAGACGGGCGCCGCGGTCGCCACCTCCGGCCCGGCGGCCGGCTTGGCACCCAGAACCGGGGCGAGGACGGTCGCGGTCTGCGAAGGGCTTTCCACCGGTGCCGGGGCCGGAGGTGGGGCCGCGGACCCCGGAGGCGGCAGCTCCGCCGCCTGGATGGAGCCGCGCGACACCTGTTTGACCGGCGCCGTGGCGACCACGCCGCCGACCGCGGCCCCCGCGCCGGAGGACGGCGCCTGGGCCACCGCCGTGCCGCCCGGCGCCTCGCCACCGCCCGGGCCGCCCGGCAGGCGCAACGGCTGCCCGGCCTGCACCGCGTAGGGGGCGGTCAGGCCGTTGAGCCGGGTCAGCTCGCTCATGTCCGCGCTGAACATGCGGGAGATGCCGTAGAGCGTGTCGCCGCGCTGGACGATGTACTGGCGCGACACCGGCAGGACGAGGCGCTGCCCGACCTGCAGCTGGTAGGGCGGCGACAGGTGATTGACCTCCAGCAGGTCGCGCAGCGGCACGTTGTAGCGCCTCGACAGCGAATAGGCGGAATCTCCGCGCTGCACGATAACGGCGCCGCCGATGGAATCCGGGGTGTTGGACACCGAGGTGACCGGCGCCAGCTCGCCCGTGCGCTGCTGACAGGCGGCGAGCAGCGGAATCACCGCAAGCGCCGCCAGGAGGGCGCGCCCGGACACGCCGAGTGTCACGCCGAACGGGCCGGCTACTCCGTTCCGGGAGGGGACGGAGGGTCGGACAGCAACGGTACGAAGCGGACGGGCCACAAATCCTCCCGTGTAAGACCGGTTTCGGTCCGCCGGATGCGGACGACCCGCTGGCCGCGGTAGTCGCCCCCCAGCGGGATGACCATGACACCACCAACGGCGAGCTGATCCGTCAAGTCCTTTGGCGCATCGGGGCCTCCGGCGGCCGTGACCAGTATGCGCTCGAACGGCGCCTGCTCGGGCCAGCCTTTCGTCCCGTCGCCGTGGCGGGTCGTGATGTTGTTCAGGCGCAGCGCCTGGAATCGCGCCTCCGCCTCGGTCAGCAGCGGGCGCAACCGCTCGACGGTGTAGACCCGCCGGCACAGCCGCGACAAAACGGCCGCCTGGTAGCCGGAGCCGGTGCCGATCTCCAGCACCGTCTGCCGCTCCCCCAGTTCCAGCGCCTGGGTCATCAGCGCCACGATCAGCGGCTGGCTGATGGTCTGCCCCAGATCGATGGGAAGCGCCGTGTCCTCCCACGCCTGATCCTGGAAGGGGTCGGGGACGAAGCGCTCGCGCGGGATTCGCTCGATCGCGGCCAGAACCCGGGTGTCGGTCACGCCGTTGCGGCGCAACGCCATCAGAAGCCGGATCTTGCGCGCCTCGACCGTCACACCTTACCCATTCACCTCTGAAACCATGTCACTCGAACGCGTGCCGCAGGGTCTGGAGCGTCGGCGTGTGCGTCAGATCCAGATAGATCGGCGTCACCGAAATGCCGCCGTGGAAAACCACGTGGATGTCGGTGTCGGGCGCCACGTCGGCCTCGCCGCGCAGGGTCCCGATCCAGATATAGGGCTTGCCGCGCGGATCGACACGCTCCACCAGCTCGTCGCCGATCTTGCGCTTGCCGTGGCGGACGACCTGGATGCCGGTGACCTGATCGGCCGGGCAGGCCGGGAAGTTCACATTGAGCAGGACGTATTTCGGCCAGGGCGTGGAGACCGCCTTGCGGACCACCTCCGCCCCCCAGCGCTCCGCCGCCGACCAGTCGATCTGGGCGCGGGTCTCGTAATGCTGGCTGAGCGCGATGGCCGGAACGCCCAGCAGGGTCGCCTCCATGGCCGCCGCGATCGTGCCGGAGTAGGTCACGTCCTCGCCGATGTTGGAGCCCTGGTTGACGCCGGACAGGACCAGCGTCGGGCGGGCGTCCCGCATCACCTTGTTGACGGCCAGCAGAACGCAGTCGGTCGGCGTGCCGTCCACCGTGAAGCGCCGCTCGTCCAGCTGGCGCAGGCGCAGCGGCCGGTTGATGGTCAGCGAGTGGCTGGCCGCCGACTGCTCCATCTCCGGCGCGACCACCCACACGTCGTCGGTGAGGGAGCGGGCGATGGCCTCCAGCACCTTCAGGCCCGGCGCGTGGATGCCGTCGTCGTTGGTGACGAGGATGCGCGCGTTCGACAGGTCGAGCGGGTGATCGAACATCAGCCGGTGATCCTTTCCAGCCCGCGCATGTAGGGCCGGAGCGCCTCGGGGACCAGGATGGAGCCGTCGGGCTGCTGATAGTTCTCCAGCACCGCGATCAGGCAGCGCCCGACCGCCACGCCCGAGCCGTTCAGCGTGTGGACGAACTGCGTCTGCTTCTCGCCCTTCGGACGGCAGCGGGCCTTCATGCGGCGCGCCTGGAAGTCGCCGCAGTTCGAGCAGCTCGAAATCTCGCGGTACATGTTCTGGCCGGGCAGCCAGACCTCGATGTCGAAGGTCTTGCGGGCGGAGAAGCCCATGTCGCCGGTGCACAGAGTCACCACGCGGTAGGGCAGCCCCAGCCGCTGCAGGATGGTCTCGGCGCACTGGGTCATGCGCAAATGCTCCGCCTCCGACTGGTCCGGGGCGGTGACGCTGACCATCTCCACCTTCCAGAACTGGTGCTGGCGGATCATGCCGCGGGTGTCACGCCCCGCCGACCCGGCCTCGGCGCGGAAGCAGGGGGTCAGAGCGGTGTAGCGGTAGGGCAGTTCCTCCGTCGCCACGATCTGGTCGTTGACGAGGTTGGTCAGAGGCACTTCCGAGGTCGGGATCAGATAATGATCGCCCGTGCGGAACAGGTCCTCCTCGAACTTCGGAAGCTGGCCGGTGCCGAACAGGGCGTTGTCGCGCACCATCAGCGGCGGCGCGATCTCGGTGTAACCGTGCTCGCCGGTGTGGATGTCCAGCATGAAGTCGGCGAGCGCGCGCTCCAGCCGGGCCAGCCCGCCCTTCAGAACGGTGAAGCGGGCACCGGACATGCGCGACGCCGCCTCGAAATCCATCAGGCCCAGCGCCTCGCCCAGCTCGAAATGCTGCTTGGCGTCCGCGATCGTCTTCGGCTCGCCCCAGCGGCGGATCTCGACGTTGGCGGTCTCGTCCGGGCCTTCCGGCACGTCGTCGGCGGGCAGGTTGGGGATGGAGGCGAGCAGGCCGTCCAGCTCGGCGCCCAGCGCCTTCTCCTCCTCCTCGACCTGGGGCAGCCGCTCCTTGAGCTGCGCCATCTCGTCCATCAGCGGCTGGGCGTCGCGGCCCTCCCGCTTGGCGAGGCCGATCTCCTTGGCCGCCTCGTTGCGGCGCGCCTGCATCTCCTGAAGCTGGGTCTGCGCGGCGCGGCGGCGCGAATCAAGGTCCAGCACCGTCGGCGACATCGCCTCAAGGCCCCGGCGGGCGAGGCCGCGGTCGAAGGATTCGGGGTTCTCACGGATGGCGCGAAGGTCGTGCATGGCTCACGGCGATACGGAATGGGTTGGGAGGCTGGTTATAGTCCGCCGCCCGATGAAGGTCCAGTGGTGGCGCCGCAATGGGTGGTGCGACCTCGAAACGATTCGTATGCTCTGCTTTTCGGTGGCGCCACGGTGAGGAATGGGTGAAAAACCCCAATCCGATTGCCGTCACCCATCCGGGACATGATGCTCGACACCCGCACCCTCGTCATCGCCCTGGTGGGCATTTGCCTTCTGCTGACCGCCGCGGCCTTCCTGGCCTGGAGGGTGCACCGCCACATCACCGCGCTGGCCTATTGGGCGGCGGGCGCCCTGGCCGGGGCCTGCGGGTTGGCCCTGATCGCGCTCTACGGCGTTTGGCCCGCCGCCTTGGTCGTGCCGCTGGCCAACGCGCTGGTGGCGTCGACCTACGTGCTGAATTGGTTCGGCGTGCGCAGCTTCGCCGCTCGGCCCATTCCCTGGCGATGCGGGCTGGCGGTGCTTGCGGCGATGACCGCCGGCAACATGTGGTTCGTGGTGATCGACAACGACGTGACGGCGCGAATCCTGATCGCGTGCACCGGATTCTGCGGCATGTCGCTGCTCGCGGCGCTGGAACTGTGGCGGATGGAGCCGGCGGACAAATTCCGGCAGGCGCAGCGGGTGACGGCCATGGTCTTCATCCTGCATGCCCTGTTCGTCGCCGGACGGGCCGTTTTGACCGCCTGGACCGAGCCGGTGGACAGCGTCCTGGACCCCGATCCGGTGCAGAGCGCCAGTTTCCTGGAGACCATCCTGGCGGTCACGGCCTGGGGCTACGGCTTCCTCTCCATGACCAGCGAGCGGCTTCAAGCCGATCTGGACCGGATCGCCACCATCGATCCGCTGACCGGCGCCTACAGCCGCCGGGCGTTCATGAACCACGCCGAGCGGGAGCTGGCGCGGGCGCAACGCAACGGGGCGCCGCTCACCCTGCTGCTGCTCGACCTCGACCGCTTCAAGCGGGTCAACGACACCTTCGGCCATCTGGCCGGCGATGCGCTTCTCCGCCTCTTTTCCGAAACCGTGACGACGCGGCTGCGCCGCACCGACCTGTTCGGGCGCTATGGCGGGGAGGAGTTCTGCCTGCTGCTTCCCGACACCGACCGCAGCGGGGCGGCGGCTCTGGCCGAGGCGCTGCGCCGCGACGTGGCGGCGCGGCCCCTGCCCTTCCAGGGCCACGAGATCACCGCCAGCGTCAGCATCGGCATCGCCGCCTGCCGCAGCGGCGAGGATCTCGACGCGGCTCTGGCCGCCGCCGACCTGGCCCTGTACCGGGCCAAGCGGAACGGCCGCAATCAGGTCATCGTCGCCGAGGCAGCCGGCTGAAGCTGAGCGTGCGGGATGAGGGCGGAGCGGCTCAGGCCTGCTCCGCTTCCGTCTCGTCGGCGTCGCCGCGCGTCTTCTCGATGCGGCGGCCGATCAGGATCGACACCTCGTAGAGCGCCAGCAGCGGGATGGCGAGGCCGACCTGGCTGATGACGTCCGGCGGCGTCAGGATCGCCGCGACGATGAAGACGAAGACGATGGCGTAGCGCCGCTTGGCGGCCAGGGTCTCCGTCGTCAGCAGCCCGGCGCGGATCAGCAGGGTCAGCAGGACCGGAAGCTGGAAGGCCAGACCGAAGGCGAAGATCAGGTGCATCACGAGGCCGAGATACTCGCTGACGCGGGCCTCGAACTCGATCGGCAGGGCGCCGGCGTCCATGCCCGGGTGGAACTCGAACCCCAGGAAGAAGCGCCAGGCCAGCGGGAAGATGAAGTAGTAGACCATCGCCCCGCCCAGGAAGAACAGGATCGGCGTGGCCACCAGGAAGGGCAGGAAGGCCTTGCGCTCGTGCTTGTAGAGGCCGGGCGCGACGAACATCCAGATCTGGCTGGCGACGATGGGGAAGGACAGGAAGCAGCCGGCCCAGAAGGCCACCTTCACATAGGTGAAGAAGGCTTCGGTCAGGCCGGTGTAGATCATCCGCCGCCCCTGTCCGGCCAGGATGTCGGCCAGGGGCTGGACGAGGAAGTTGTAGATGCGGTCCGAGAAGGCGTAGCAGACGAAGAAGGCGATGATGATCGCCAGCGTCGCGTACATCAGCCGGTTGCGCAGCTCGACCAGATGGTCGATCAGCGGCATCTTGCTTTCTTCGAGCTCGTCGTCGGAGTCGCCGGTCATGCGCGTTTCGCCGGACACTGGGTCACGCCTGCTTGTTCGTGGTTGCCGCCGCAGCGGAATCGGCGGAGGCCGGAACCGGCGGCTGGGCCGCCGGGGCCGGGACGAACTCCGCGGGCGGGGCCGGAGGAAGCGGGGCCGTGACCGGCGGCTCGGTCGCCGGCTGCGGCTGGGCCGCCGTCACCTGCGGCGAACCGACGGGGACCGCCGGGGCCGGACCGTCTTCCGGCGGGCTGCCGGGATGGCCGCCGTTGGCCCCGATGTCGGCCGCGACGTCGAAGGCGCCCTTCAGTTCCCCCTTCGGATCGATCGTGTTCTCGACCATCTTCTGGAGGTTCGTGTCGCGGACCTTCAGGGCTTCCTTGCGAAGCTCGTCAAGCTCCGCCTCGCGCATCATGTCGTCGATGTGGCCCTGAAAGTCGCGCGCGACGAGGCGCGCCTTCTTCACCCATTTTCCCAGGGTGTAGATGGCCTTGGGCAGGTCCTTCGGGCCGATCACCACGAGGGCGATGACCGCGATGACCATCAGTTCCGACCATGCGATGTCGAACATGGCTCCTCAGCCTTTCGAAGCGGCGCGGGGATGGGCGGCGCCGGACGGTCAGGTGCGGGCCGTCTCGTCCTTCTTCACGCCGGGATCGGCGGCGGGCGGAACCGGATGGACCGACGTCGCCGGCTGGACCGGGGACACCGGCTGGGCCGGCGGGACCGGCTGGTTCTGCAGGACCTTGGAGTCGGTGCCGGGCGTGGTGCCCTCCTCCTCGTCCTTCAGGCCGGCCTTGAAGTTCTTGATGCCCTTGGCGAGGTCGCCCATGACCTTCGGCAGCTTGCCGGCGCCGAACAGGAGCAGGACGATCAGAAGGACGATGACCCAATGCCAGACGCTGGAGAATCCCATGACACACGTTTCCTGAACAGGCAGCCCAATGGCGGGGCGGCACTATGGCAGAAAGGTTCCCCTCCCGCAACGATCGGTCGGGTGAAACCGCTCAAACGACTTAAGTGGGTGCACCGGCTAGAAAAACGAAGGCCTGGCACAGGTCCATGCACACCGAAACGTGACTTTGTTCGGCGGGCAGGAACTGGCCGGGCATGCGGGAGTGCAGATGCACCGACCCGCCCTTCCCGTCCGGCACGTCGAGATGGACCAGGCTGGTCCGGCCGAGCAGGCGCGCCGCCATAACCCGCGCCAGGACCGGCAGATCGCCGGCGGGAACCGTGGCGGCGGGCTGGGCGGACAGCTTCAGCGCCTCCGGACGGATCAGCACGTCGACGGCGGTGCCGTCGGCGATCTCCGTGGGGATCGGGCCGACCGGCGTATCCACCGTCCCGCCCCGCACGATGCCCGCCAACCGGTTGACCTCGCCGAAGAACTCCGCGGCGAAGGCGTTGACCGGGCGGGTGTAGAGATCCACCGGGTTGCCGACCTGGACGACCTTTCCGGCGCGCATCAGCGCGATGCGGTCGGCCAGGAACATGGCCTCCTCCGGGTCGTGGGTGACCAGCATGGTGGCGGCGCCGTTCTGCTTCAGCACATGCAGCGTCTCGTCGCGCACCTGCTCGCGCAGCCGGGCGTCCAGGCCCGAGAAGGGTTCGTCGAGGAGCAGCACCGCCGGGTTGGGGGCGAGAGCGCGGGCGAGCGCCACGCGCTGCTGCTGGCCGCCGGAGAGATGGTGCGGGAAGGAGTCGGCGTAGCCGGCCATGCCGACCTGCCCCAGCGTCTCCAGCGCGCGCTTGCGCTGCGCCTCGCCGGACAGGGCGGTCAGGCCGAAACGCACGTTGTCGAGCACCGACAGATGCGGGAACAGCGCGTAATCCTGGAAGACGAGGCCGACGCCGCGGCGTTCCGGCGGCACCGCGCCGCGTTCATCGGCCACCACGGAGCCGCCGATCCGGACGGAACCGGTCTGCACCGGCTCCAATCCCGCGGCGATGCGCAGCAGCGAGGACTTGCCGCAGCCGGACGGCCCGCACAGGCAGACGATCTCTCCCGCCCCGATGGTCACGCTGACGTCGTTCACGGCGACGACGCGTCCGTAACGGTGGGTGACGGCGTCCAGCGCCAGGGCCTCGACGGCGATGGCGGCCCCGGCGCCCTGCGGACCCGACGCGTCGAGATGCCGCCCGTTGGCCGGAAGCGTGACGGGCGCGGCCTCGCAGGGGGCGCCCTCCCGCGGGTCGGCCCCGCCGCGGCCGAACAGGGCCGACGCCTTGTCGCGCAGCGCGGTGCTCAGGCGGGGCGGGCGGGGTTCGGAGACGGCGTCTCCCGAGGCGGGGAAAGAGCGGGCGTCGGTGACGGACGGACGATCCATGGCGGTCCCAGTCTGAAGCGGCCCGGGGGTCGTTTGATAGCGGTCGATTGACCTTAGTACCGGCGCGCCGCCGGTGATGCAAATGGTTCTTATTTTCGAGCGTTTCGCTCAGGTATCGGAATCCTCAGTGTTTTCCGACGATTCCGCATCCTCCAGCCCGGCCCCGCCGATGCCCAGCAGCACGGGGCGCGAATCCAGCAGGCCGGCGGCGCGCAGGTCCTCCACGCCCGGCAGGTCGCGCAGCGTCTCCAGCCCGAAATGGTCGAGGAAATGGTCGGTGGTGATCCAGGTCAGCGGGCGGCCCGGCGTCTCGCGGCGGCGCCCCGGCCGGATCCAGCCGTTCTCCATCAGGATGTCCAGCGTGCCCTTGCTGGTCGCCACGCCGCGGATCGCCTCGATCTCGGCGCGGGTCACCGGCTGGTGGTAGGCGATGATCGCCAGCGTCTCGATGGCGGCGCGGGACAGCTTCTTGGAGACCTCCTCCTCCGGCCGCAGCAGCGGGGCGAGGTCCAGCGCCGTGCGGAAGGACCAGCCGGCGCCGGTGCGGATCAGGTTGACCCCGCGCGCCGCGTAATGGACGCGCAGCTCCTCCAGCAGCGCCCGCACGTCGGCGTCGCGGGTCAGCCGCCGGCCCAGCGTCTCCTCGTCCAGCGGGTCGGCGGAGGCGAACAGCAGCGCCTCCAGCAGGCGCAGGTCGCACAGCCGCTGCTCCACCTCCTCCGGATTCTCGATCTCCTGGATCATGCCGTCGGGTCCGCTCATTCCTCGTCGCCCTGCTCATGCTGGTGCTCATGCCGGCGCGATGCCCGGCGGACGTAGATGGGGGAAAAGGCGCCGTCCTGGCGAAGCTCCACGCGGCCGGCCTTGGCCAGCTCCAGCGTCGCCGCGAAGTGGGCGGCCAGCGCCGAGCGGGTCAGCAGGCCGCCGCGCACGCCGTCCGGCAGGAAGCTCGACAGGGTGGCCCAGTCCGGCATGCGGCCGAGCAGTTCGGACAGGCGGCGCACCGCGTCCTCCAGCGAATAGAGGCGCACCGGCTCGATGTGCAGGACGCCGCCCTCCTGCCGCTTCTTGTGCTCGCCGTAGGCCTTCAAAAGGTCGTAGAGCGTGACCTGGAAGACCGACTTGCGCAGGATGTCGAGGTCTTCCGGGGCGCCGCGGGCGAAGCGGTCGACGCCGAGCTGCGGGCGGGCGAACAGCTTGGCCGCCGCCCCCTTCATCGCCTCCAGCCGCTGGAGCTGGAAGGCCAGCGCCGCCGCCATGTCCTCGCCCGACGGCTCCTCGTCCTCGACCTCCGGGATCAGCAGCCGGGACTTCAGGTAGGCCAGCCACGCCGCCATGACGAGATAGTCCGCCGCCAACTCCAGCCTCACCTTCCGCGCCTCGGCGATGAAGGCGAGATACTGGTCGGCGAGTTGGAGGATCGAAATCTTCGTCAGATCCACCTTCTGCTCGCGCCCCAGCGCCAGCAGCATGTCGAGCGGCCCCTCGAACCCGTCCAGGACGAGGACGAGCTGTTCCGCCGGGCTGGCCGCCTCCGCGCCTTCGTCCTCGTGATCCGGGTGTTTCCTGCCGACCATGCCGTCAGTTGCCGCTGAGGATGCGGATCAGCTCGATCATGTAATCCACCGGCGGGCCGAGCACCCAGGAGAAGACGCTGAGGTCCATGCCAAGCTCCCGCCCGATGAAGGGCAGCAGGAAGAAGGCGCCGATCAGGATCAGCATGCCGTACTTCTCCAGCCGGGCCAGCGGGAAGGCCAGCGCGTCGGGCAGGATGCCGACCGCGACCCGGCCGCCGTCGAGCGGCGGCAGCGGGATCATGTTGAAGACCATCAGCACGACGTTGACCAGGACCGACACCTCCAGCGCGGCGCGGAACCACATCTCGGTCGCCCCGCCCTGCGGGCTGGTGAAGCCCCAGATGATCGCGGAGACCAGCGCCAGCACGAAGTTCACCCCCGGCCCGGCCAGCGCCACCCACACCATGTCGCGGCGCGGGTGGTGCAGGCGCCCGAAGTTCACCGGCACCGGCTTGGCCCAGCCGAAGACGAAGCCGGTGGTGAAATACATCACCGCCGGCAGCACCACCGTGCCCAGGGGGTCGATGTGGCGGAGCGGGTTCAGCGTCACCCGGCCCAGCCGCCACGCCGTGTCGTCGCCGCGCCACATCGCCACGAATCCGTGCGCCGCCTCGTGCATCGTGATGGCGAGAATCGCGGGTATGGCGACCGCGAAGATCATCGGTATGCGGTCGATCAGACCTTCCAGCACGCCCGTCTCTCCCGTTGCGCCCCCCGGATTTGCCGGGGAAGCCTGAGCATGGCCCTGAACCCGGCCGGCCTTAGATTTGGGGAGTTCCCAGCAGTTCCGCCAGACGCGCCCGCAGGTCGTCGGCGTCCACCGGCTGCGCCGGGCCGCGCAGCGCCTCGGCCCGCTCCCAGCGGCGGACGGCGGCGCCGCTCATCGCCGGAACGCCCCCGGCCACCGCCACCATCTCCCCCATCACGCCGTTGCAATGGAGCACGACGTCCAGCCCGGCGGCCAGGACCGCCTCGGCCCGGCCGCGCATGCCGCCGGCCAGGGCGCCCATCGACAGGTCGTCGCTGAACAGCAGCCCGTCGAAGCCGATGGGGGCGCCGCGCACGACGTCCCGCACCACGATCGCCGAGGTGCTGGCGGGCTGGTCCGGGTCGATGGCCTTCATCACCACATGGGCGACCATGCCGAGCGGCATGTCGGCCAGGGCGCGGAACGGCGCGAAGTCGGTGGCCTCCAGCGCCGCGCGCGGGGCGTCCACCACCGGCAGCTCGGCGTGGCTGTCGGTGAAGGCCCGGCCATGGCCGGGCAGATGCTTGATCACCGGCAGCACGCCGCCGTCCATCAACCCTGCGCAGGTCGCCCGCGCCAGATCGGCCACACGGGCCGGATCGCCGCAGAAGGCGCGGTCGCCGATGATGTCGTGGGCGCCCTCGACCGGCACGTCGCAGACCGGGGCGCAATCGACGGTCACGCCGCAATCGGCCAGCATCAGCGCCAGCAGCCGGGCGTTGATCCGGGCGGCCTCCCGCCCGGCGTCGGCGTCGCAGGCGGCGAGGTCGCCGAAGGCGCGCATCGGCGGGAAGGCCGGCCAGTGCGGCGGGCGCATGCGGGCCACCCGCCCTCCCTCCTGGTCGATCAGCACGGGAGCGTCGGCGCGGCCGACCGCCGCGCGCATCTCCGCCACCAGCGCGCGCACCTGCTCCGGCGTCTCGCAATTGCGCCGGAACAGGATGAAGCCCAGCGGATCGGCATCGCGGAAGAAGGCGCGCTCGTCCGCGGTCAGGGCGGTGCCGGCGGCGCCGAACACCACCGCCCGATGGGGAGCGCGATGGGGTCCGGAGGCGTTTCGGACGTTCGGCAGGGCCGGATCAGGGACGGACAACCACACACCCCACATTCTGGGACTTGAGCTGGGCGCAAACCGACTTGGCGCGCTCCTCGTCGAGGCCGACGCCCTGGATGCGGTAGAAGATGCCCTTCTCGCCCAGATCGGCCTTGGCGACCTGCATGGACAGCCCGCCGAGCGCCGCGCCGTAGCGGCTGGTCAGGCGCTTCCATTCCGTCGAGGCCTCGGCCTCGCTGCGCACCGCGGCGAGCTGAACGCGCCAATTTCCACCACCCGACGCCTTGGCCGGAGCGGGCGCCGGCTGCGGAGCCGGGGCGGCGGCCACCGGCGGCGCGGGCTGCGGCTTGGGCGCCGCGGCAGGCGGCGCCGGGGGCGGCGTCTGGGCCTGCGGCGGAGCCGGAGCCGGCTTGACCGCGGGCGGCGGAGCGGCCTTGGGAGCCGGAGCCGTCGGAGCCGGTGCGGGAAGCGCGGCCACGGCGGGCGGCGGGGCCGGAGCGGCGGCGGGCGGTGGTGCCCCCTCCCCGTCCTGGCGCGGGACCGTGGTGGTCGAGCCCGGCGGGGGCGGCGGCAGCTGGGCCACCGCGGGCGCCTCCGGCAGGGTCGGCGACGGCGGCAGCTGGGGAGCCACGACCGGCCGCGGCAGCGGCTCCTCCGGCGGCGGCAGCAGGCGCTCGATCTGCGACTTCGACCCGCGGTCGTTCAGCCGCTCGTAGACCAGCTTGTCCTGGTGCGGCACTTCCATGCCGCCGGGCTGCTCCGGGCGGGCCTTGGTCGGCGCGCTGTCGGCCATCAGCAGCGGCGGGCCGCCGTCCGGCGTGCCTTGCCCCTTGCCGCCGTAGACGACGACGATCGCGCCGGCGAAGGCCACGATGCCGACCACCGCCAGACCGAGGCCGAGCAGACCGCGCCGACCTCCCCGTTGCGGCGGCGTGCCGTAGGGATCGCTGGCGTGGTTGACATCGCCCTCATATCTCATGACCGCATTTCCTCCACCGGTTCCACACCCATGACGGCGAGACCGGAGGCGATCACCGTGGCGACCGCGCTGACCAGCGCCAGACGGGCCACCGTCACCTCCTCGTCGCCGTCGATCAGGAAGCGCAGGCTGGTGTCGTCGCGGCCCTTGTTCCACAGCGCGTGGAAGTCGCTGGCGAGATCGTAGAGGTAGAAGGCCACGCGGTGCGGCTCGTGCGCTTCGGCGGCGGATTCGACCAGGCGCGGCCAGGTCGCCATGCGCTTGGCCAGCGCCAACTCCTCCTCGCTGTCGAGGCGGGCGAGGTTGGCCCTGGCGGCCAGAGCCGCCAGCGACAGGTCGGCCCCCGGCAGCGCCGTCGCCGCGTGGCGCAGGACCGAGCGGCAGCGGGCGTGGGCGTACTGCACGTAGAAGACCGGGTTGTCCTTCGACTGCTCGACGACCTTGGCGAAGTCGAAGTCCAGCGTCTGGTCGTTGCGGCGGGTCAGCATGATGAAGCGGACGACGTCGCGGCCGACCTCCTCGATCACGTCGCGCAGCGTCACGAAGGTGCCGGCGCGCTTGGACATCTTCACCGGCTCGCCGTTCTTCATCAGATGGACGAGCTGGCAGAGCTTCACGTCCAGCGACGCCTTGCCCTCGGTGATCGCCGTGGTCGCCGCCTGCATGCGCTTGACGTAGCCGCCATGGTCGGCGCCCCACACGTCGATCTGCAGGTCGAAGCCGCGGCGGTGCTTGTCGTAGTGGTAGGCGATGTCGTTGGAGAAGTAGGTGAAGGACCCGTCCGACTTCTTCAGCGGACGGTCGACGTCGTCGCCGAAGTCGGTGGACTTGAACAGCGTCTGCGGGCGCGGCTCCCAGTCGTCGGGCTTCTTGCCCTTGGGCGGCTCCAGCACGCCGACGTAGATCAGGCCGCGGTCCTCCAGCGCCTTCAGCGCCGTGTCCACCGCCCCGGCCTTCACCAGCGCGCGCTCGGAGCTGTAGACGTCCATGCGGACGCCGAGGACGCCGAGGTCCTCCTTGATCCATTCCATGATCGTGGCGATGGCGAAGTCGCGGCAGGCCGGCAGCCAGTCGGCCTCGTCCGCGCCGACCCACCTGTTGCCGTCGCGCTCGGCCAGGGCCTGCCCGACCTCCTTCAGATACTCGCCGGGATAGAGGCCCGCCGGGATCTCTCCGATGTCCTCGCCCAGCGCCTCGCGGTAGCGCAGGAAGGTGGAGCGGCCCAGCACGTCGACCTGGGCGCCGGCGTCGTTGATGTAATACTCCCGGCTGACGGCGTAACCGGCCTTCTCCAGCAGCGCGGCCAGAGCGTCGCCGAAGACGGCGCCGCGCCCGTGGGCGGCGTGCAGCGGGCCGGTGGGGTTGGCCGAGACGTATTCGACGTTCACCGGACGCTTGCCGCCCAGCGTGCTCCCGCCATAGGCGGTGCCGGCGGTGAGCACGTCGCGGATGCGGTCGCGCCAGACGTCGGCCGACAGGCGCAGGTTCACGAAGCCCGGACCGGCGATCTCGGCGCTCGCCACGTCGGGGCGGGTCTTCAGCTTCGCCACCAGCAGCTCGGCCAGCGCGCGGGGCGGCTTGCCCGCCGGCTTGGCCAGGATCATCGCCGCGTTGGTCGACAGGTCGCCGTGCGCCGCCTCGCGCGGCGGCTCCACCGTCAGGCGCGCGGTGTCGAGCCCCGCCGGAATCTGGCCCTCGGCGGCCAGCTCGTCCAGCAGCTTGCGGATGTCGTTCTCGAAGACCTTGAAGATGTTCATCGGTTCAATTCTTGCTTTAGGTCTGGGCCGTTTTAGGTCTTGGCGTCCATGTCGAACAGGCGGGCGTATTCGGCGAGCGCGTAGCGGTCGGTCATCCCGGCGATGTAGTCGGCGACCAGCCGCGCCAGCACCGTCCGGTCCGCCTGCCCGCCCTGCTTCGCGACATCTTCCTGCCACTGGGTCGGCAGGGTGTTCGGCTCGGCCATGAACAGGTCGAACAGGGCGGTGACCACGCGCTTGCACTTGCTCATCTCCCGGTTCACCCGGTAGTGGCGGTACATGCGCTGTTTCAGGAAGGCGCGCAAGGGCCGCTGCGCCTCGAACATCGCGGGGGAGAAGCTGACGACCGGCTCCGGCAGGGCGCGCAGCTCGGCGGCGCTGCCGGGGCGGTGGCGGTCCAGCCGCTCCCGCGTCTCGGCCAGCAGATCGACGATCATGTTGTTGATCATCCGCCGGATCGTCTCGTGGATCAGGCGGGAGCGCTCCAGCCCCGGGTAGCGGTCGCAGACCTGCCGCACCACCGGGCCGACCAGCGGCAGCTCCGCCACCTCGTCCACCGTGAACAGGCCGGCGCGCAGCCCGTCGTCGATGTCGTGGTTGTTGTAGGCGATGTCGTCGGCCAGGGCCGCCACCTGCGCCTCGGCGCCGGGGTTGGTGTGAAGCTCCAGGTCCCAGCGCTCCTGGAAGGCGGCCAGCGTCGTCGGGAGGCGCGCGTCGCCGTGCAGCGGCAGCAGCGGGCCGTTGTGCTTGACCACGCCCTCCAGCGTCTCCCAGGTCAGGTTCAGCCCGTCGAAGTCGGCGTAGCGCCGCTCCAGCATCGTCAGGATGCGCAGCGTCTGGTCGTTGTGCGCGAAGCCGCCATAGGGCGCCATGCAGGCGTTCAGCGCGTCCTCGCCGGCGTGGCCGAAGGGGGTGTGGCCGAGATCGTGGGCGAGCGCCACCGCCTCCGCCAGATCCTCGTTCAGCCCCAGGGCGCGGCTGATCGAGCGGGCAATCTGCGCCACCTCCAGGCTGTGGGTCAGGCGGGTGCGGAAATAGTCGCCCTCGTGATAGACGAAGACCTGCGTCTTGTATTTCAGCTTGCGGAAGCCGCCGGAATGCACAATGCGGTCGCGGTCGCGCTGATAGCACGAGCGCGTCGGGCTTTCCGGCTCCGGGAACAGCCGGCCGCGCGTCTGTGCGGGGTCGCAGCCATAGGGCGCCGGGCGATCCTGGAAGAAGTCCGCCGTCATGGCGCGGACACTACCGGCGCAAACCGCGCTGCGCAACGGCGAAGGCGGAGACCCGCCGAGACATCCGGCAGCCGCACGCAGGCAAACCGCAGGTCAGGCATGAGTTCGCCGGACATGCCTTTGACGAAAGGCGGACGCACCCTTACATTCGTCATCGTGTCGTCTGTCCCGCGAAACACCCGCGAAACACCGAGGTCCGTCCCATGCCCGACACCGCCCTTCCCGCCACCGCGCAAGAGGGTGCGCGCGTTCTGACCGTGTCCGACAGCGCTGCCAAGCGCGTCGCCTTCCTGATCGAGCACGAGGGCGATCCGGCCCTGATGCTGCGCCTGACCGTGTCGGGCGGCGGCTGCTCCGGCTTCCAGTACGGCTTCGCCTTCGACGCCACGGCGAACGAGGACGATCATGTCTTCGAGAAGAACGGCGTGAAGGTCGTGACCGACGACGTCTCGCTGGACCTGCTGGCCGGCTCCACCCTCGACTATGTCGAGGACCTGATGGGCGCCGCGTTCCAGATCAAGAACCCGAACGCCACGGCCTCCTGCGGCTGCGGCAACTCCTTCGCCGCCTGACGGTTCCGTCCTCCCCCGACCTTTGCCGAACAAGAAGAACACGACGTGAAGATCGCCACCTGGAACGTCAACTCGGCGAAGGCCCGCCTTCCGCTGATCACCGACTGGCTGCGCGCGGAGTCCCCGGACGTCGCGCTGCTCCAGGAAATCAAGTGCGAGACCGCGGCCTTCCCCCGCGCCGCCTTCGAGGATTTGGGCTATCACGTCACGCCGGTGGGGCAGAAGTCCTACAACGGCGTGGCCTTCCTCTCCAAAGCGCCGCACGAGGACGTTCTGATCCGCCTGCCCGGCGAGCCGGAGGACGAGCAGGCCCGCTACGTCGAGGCCACGGTGGCCGGTGTGCGCATCGCCTCGCTCTACCTGCCCAACGGCAATCCGCTCGGGACGGAGAAGTTCGCCTACAAGCTCCGCTGGATGGACCGGCTGCACGCCCATGCCCACGGTCTGTTGGCGCAGGAAATCCCCTTCGTGCTGGGCGGCGACTACAACATCATTCCGGAGCCGCGCGACGTCTTCGACCCGGTGGCCTTCGCCGGTGACGCCCTGTTCCAGCCCGAATCGCGGGCGAAGTTCCGCGCCCTGCTGAATCTGGGGCTGACCGAAGCCTACCGCGCCCTGCACGACGACGACCACGCCTACACCTTCTGGGACTATCAGGCGGGCTGCTGGCCGCGCGATCTCGGGTTGCGGATCGACCACTTCCTGTTGTCCCCGCAGGCCGCCGACCGTCTGGTGGACTGCCGCATCGACCGCCGCCCGCGCGGCGCGGAAAAGGCGTCCGATCACACGCCCGTCCTGCTCGAACTGCGCGACGGGTCAGACATTTCTTAAATTTTTTCGCGCATCCTCTAGACCGACTCGGAAACCGAGCGAACGTCCATCCGCGGGGGAGAGGCGGCAAGACGATGGTCTGGGGACAGGACAGCGGCCGCAGAGCGATCGAAGAGCTGTTGACGGCCATCGAGCAGCAGGCCGGCGAAGCGGTCGCCCTGGGAGCGCGCGCGCAGCGCGACATCGAAGAGGACCGTTTCTCCTCCTTCCTCGGCTTCCGCCGCAAGGTCGAGGAGGTGCGCGCCCTCGTCGCCCTGACGGAAGAGCGCCTGACGACCGTCACCACGGCCAAGCTGGCCGACCTGCGCACGGAATTCGAGCGGATCGACCTGTTGCTGACCGGCCTGCTGGCCCGCGCCACCCGCAATTATTTCGAACGCATGCGTGACGATCAGGCGCTTCCCATCGGCGCGCGCGAGTTGTTCGAGCCGGAACTGAAGATCATCGAAGAGATGCGCGGCAAGCTGGACCGCCCGCATTACGCGGGCCGCGTGTCGGCAACGGTGATCGAGGATCTGGAGGCGACCGGCGTCATGATCCGCAAGGTCATCAGCCGCGCCCCCAGCCTGCCCGATTTCTCCGACTCCCCAACACCGCCGAAGCCGACGAAGCGGCTGTCGAATCTGGGCCGCCCGATCCGGATGTGACGCGCCCGCGTGGAACGGTTGCCCACCGCGCCGCAAGGACCATTCCCGGACGGCACCGGTGTGACCGAGCGCCCTGAAAAGCGGCGTGGTGATGCGAACACGATCACATAGGCGCCTCCGCCGCGGGGGTGCCCCCACAGACCTCCCCACAGCGGACTTGCCCCGGCTTGTTCAAGCGGCGACCGAACCCCGGCCGCCGCAGACCCAAGCCCTTGACATCACTCCCACTCGATGGTGCCGGGCGGCTTCGAGGTGATGTCGTAGACGACGCGGTTGACGCCGCGCACCTCGTTGACGATGCGGTTCGACACGCGGGCCAGGAAGTCGTGCGGGAACGGGTACCAATCGGCGGTCATGCCGTCGGTCGAGGTCACCGCGCGCAGGGCCAGCACGTGGTCGTAGGTCCGCCCGTCGCCCATCACGCCCACGGTGCGCACCGGGAGCAGCACCGCGAAGGCCTGCCAGATCGCGTCGTAGAGGCCGGCGTTGCGGATTTCCTCCAGATAGACCGTGTCGGCCTTGCGCAGGATGTCCAGCTTCTCCGGCGTGATCTCGCCGGGAACGCGGATGGCGAGGCCGGGACCGGGGAAGGGGTGGCGGCCGATGAAGGCGGCCGGCAGGCCGAGTTCACGGCCGAGCGCGCGGACCTCGTCCTTGAACAGCTCGCGCAGCGGCTCCACCAGCTTCAGCTTCATGCGCTCCGGCAGGCCGCCGACGTTGTGGTGCGACTTGATGGTGACCGACGGGCCGCCGGTGAAGGACACGCTCTCGATCACGTCGGGGTACAGCGTTCCCTGGGCCAGGAACTGCGCGCCGCCGACCTTGGCGCTCTCCTCGTCGAAGACCTCGATGAACAGGCCGCCGATGATCTTGCGCTTCTGCTCCGGGTCGGTGACGCCGGCCAGCTTGCCCAGGAACAGCTCGGACGCGTTCCGGTGGACCAGCGGGATGTTGTAGTGGTCGCGGAACAGCGTCACCACCTCCTCCGCCTCGCCGGCGCGCATCAGGCCGGTGTCGACGAAGATGCAGGTGAGCTGGTCGCCGATGGCCTCGTGGATCAGCACGGCGGCCACCGAGGAATCGACGCCGCCCGACAGGCCGCAGATCACCTTGCCGGTGCCGACCTGGGCGCGGATCTTCTCGATGGCCTGCTGCTTGAAGGCGGCCATGGTCCAGTCGCCCTTCAGGCCCGCGACGCGGTGCACGAAGTTCGACAGGAGCTGCGCGCCGTGCGGGGTGTGCACGACCTCCGGGTGGAACTGCACGCCGTAGAACTGGCGGGCGTCGTCGGCGATGGCGGCGAAGGGCGCGCCGTCGCTGACCGCGACGGCCTGGAAGCCGTCCGGCAGGGCGGTGACGCGGTCGCCGTGGCTCATCCACACCTGCTCGCGCGAGCCGACCGCCCACAGCCCGTCGAACAGGGCGCAGGTCTGCTTCACCTCGATGAAGGCGCGCCCGAACTCGCGGTGGTCGGAGCCCGAGACGGTGCCGCCGAGCTGGTGGCACATCGTCTGCTGGCCGTAGCAGATGCCCAGGACCGGAACGCCCAGCGTGAAGACCACCTCCGGCGCGCGGGGGCCGTTCTCTTCGGTGACCGAGGCCGGGCTGCCCGACAGGATGATCGCCTTCGGCGCGTAGTCGCGAATCCGCTCCTCGCTCATGCTGAACGGATGGATTTCGCAGTAAACGCCGGCTTCACGGACGCGGCGGGCGATGAGCTGGGTCACCTGCGACCCGAAATCGAGGATGAGAACGCGCTCGGCGGACATGGACGACAACCTGATGCGGGGGGACAAGCCCCTGACTACCGCATTTCAGGCCCCGCGGACAAGCGTGCAAGCGGGGCGAGGTCGCGCCAGCCATAGGCGATCTCCACCAGTTCCTTCCCGGCGAAGCGGATGGGGCGCTCCGCCACGCGGACACCGCCCAACCGCTCGTAGAACCAGCGCGCCGGATTGTCGCGCAGGCACCAGACCACGGCGGTGCGCTTGCCGCCCTCCTGGAGCCGTTCGGCCATGGTCGCCATCAGGCGGCGGCCGAGCCCCTGCCCCTGCGCCTCGTCCAGCAGATAGAGGGCGTAGAATTCCCCCTCGTACCCCTCGACGGGAATGCGGCGCCCGCCGTAGGTGGCGAATCCGACCACGGAGTCCGCGGCGTCCGCCACGACCAGGGCGCCCTGCCCCGGCCCATGCGCCTGGACGGCGTTGTGCCAGCGCATCGCCGCGGCGGCTTCCGACAGGTTGACGAGGTAGGCGTCGGGGACGAGGCCCGGATAGGTGGATTGCCATGTGGCGACGTGGACCTTGGCGATGCCCACCGCGTCCGACGGGCGCGCGTCGCGAATCACCAGCGCTTCATCCATGGGACACCTCCGGACCCGTTGCCCACCCTAATGGAAACTGGGAGCCGGGCCGGAGGATATCCAGTCAGCCAAAAGGGCCGGAACGGGGCGGCGGTGGAAGGCCGCCGCACCGCCGGCCTTCGGGTTACTGGGCCGGAAGGGCCGGAACGCCCGCCTGCCACTGGTCCCAGTGGGACACGATGTGGTCGGTCATGCGCGAACCGACCAGGGCCACGTTCTCCACCGTCTCGGCGAAACCGCCGGCGGTCTCGCCCGGCTTCGGGTCGAGATGCTCCAGCGTGGTTTCCTTGGGGTTGCCCTGGTCGAAGTTCACGGCACCGCGCAGGCTCATCACCCGGTCGGAGCCCAGCGTGCGCTTGATGACCAGCGTGATCGCCGCGGCCTCCATCTCAGTGATGACGTAGTCGTCGGCGCCGTAGAGCTTGGCGATGTACTGGGCCTGCTCGGACATGCCGGGGCCGTGGAAGAAGGTGTCGCCGGTCATGTGCGTGCCGGTGCCGACGAAGGGCGCGCGCCGGGCGGCATCCTGCGGGTAGCGCTGGCGGTAGGCTCGGGCGCTGTCGGAATCCTTCAGCGGCGTATCACCGGTCAGCTTCATCGCCCAGGAGACCAGCGTCGGGTTCAGCTGGAACAGGCGGACGGACTCGTAGCCCTTGCGCGGCATGAAGGTCGGCTCGCCCGGCTTGCCCTCCTCCGGCGCCCAGCGGTGGCCCAGATCGTAATCCACCAGCCAGGTCGCCCAGTTGACCTCGGCGATGGTGCCGCGCGACGGCGGCGTGCCGGCCACGCCGGAGATGATGAAATAGGCCTGCGACAGGTCGAGCTGCGGGTTCAGCAGGATGGCCTGCATGGACGCGGAGGAGCTGACCTTGCCCATCCCCAGGACCGCGCCGCAGACGCCGTCGGCGTTGCAGTAGACGGGGTTCAGCGCGCCCTTCACGGCGATCGGCTCGGCAGACTGCCAGTAGCGCTCATACCAGTTCTGGAACTCGCCGGCGCGGTCGCCGGTGTTCTTGCCGATCTCGAACATGGCGCCGACGAACACCTTGACCTTGACCGGCTCAGCCGCTTCGGCGGAGGTGCCCAGCCCCAATAGGAATAAGGCGGACAGGGCGGCGCTCCGCCAGCGGGACGTGTTCCACATCATTGCGCTCCAACATGCGGGGAAAAGTCGCACCCTAACCGCAAACCTCGCGGTATGACCCGCACGAAATCAGCAGAGCCCCCCGTGCGTCCCCGCATGAGGACGGCCCTCACTCCACGTCTGTCCGGGCCGCAAGCCCGCTCCCTTGCTGCCCCCCTCACTTCCGCTTCCCAACAAACAATCTCCATCAGTTCGCGAACACTCTCATATCCATCTCAGTTCAATGCCCTTCAAAGAAAAAACCGTTACTGAAATCGCTGGCGAGCAAGGCGACTTTCAACCGCTACGTCTCCGAGCGCCCCCGTGACGAGGAGGACAAGCAGCGGCTCGCTGATTCGGAGGCCGCTTGGCAGAAACTGCAGGCCTACGGCAGCCGGATGTCCGGTGCGCTGTCCGAGGTCGGGCGCAAGACCCAAGAAATTCTGGAAGCCCAACAGCGCGGCGACATTTCGATGGACGAGATGAACGAACGCCTGAAGCCGGTCCAGGACTCGTTCAAGGGCGAGATCGCGGCGACCCGTGGCGCCTATGGAAAGCCGACCGACCAGACGGCCATTCTCAGCGACGCCAGCGGATTTGCGAAAAACATGCAAGGCTTCAAATCCGCGCTGGCCTCCATGGGCGAGGACGCTGGCTTTGCGGAACTGTACGCGCCGGACGGCGAGGCCGCCGAGCAGAAGCTTGAGGAACTCGGCTTCGACCGGACCGTCTTCGGCAACGCGTTCCAGACATTTGCGGAAACCGTGGACATTCCCGGCATCGGGCCCAAATCCGCTTCCCTGAAGGCCGACGCCGCCGCTCCGACCCCGGCGCCCACCGCGGAAAGCAAAATTGCCACGGAGACGCCAGCCGTCACGGAAATGCCGGCCGCCGAAAGCCCATCGCCGCCGGACACCGTCGGCAAGCCGGCTTCGAGCGCCCCTGGCAACGCGCAGGCGGCGTTGTCCTTGCTCCAATCGGCCCTTGCGTCGGGCGCGTCGAAAGGCGGAACCGGTGTCCTGGGCGCGATTGCCGGAAACGCCGGCGAAGGCCAGAACACGGTCGCCAGCGGCCTGCTGGAAGCCCTGAAGGCCGGAACGGGAAAGCCGCAAACCGGAAACGCGCAGACCGGCGACACACCGCCGGCCTGACGCATGCCACCGGAGAGGGGTCTCCCCGCCGATGTTACCCCTCTGAAGGCGCCGGATCAGCCTCGGCCATCCGGTCCACCTCCGCCTCCGGCTCCTCATCCGCCTTGCGCACCATCACGGCGGCGAAAAAGCCGTCGGTATCGTGGCGCGCCGGGGTCAGGCGCAGATACGGCCCTTCGGCCGGCGGCGTGCCCGCGCCTTCCTCCGCCCAAACCTCGGCGACCGGCAGCACGGTGAAGTCGGGATGGGTCTCCAGGAAGGCGGCGACCTGCTTCTCGTTCTCCTCCGGCAGCAGCGAGCAGGTGGCGTAGACCAGCCGCCCGCCGGGCTTCACCAGCCGGGCCGCGCTGTCCAGGATGTTGGCCTGGAGCGGCACCAGCTCCGCCAGACCGGGGCCGAGCTGGCGCCAGCGGCTGTCGGGGTTGCGGCGCCAGGTGCCGGTGCCGCTGCACGGCGCGTCCACCAGCACGCGGTCGAACTTGCGCTTGTGCCGCTTCACCCAGGGGTCGCGCTCGCTGGACAGCGGGTGCGCCTCGATGTTGTGCAGGCCGGCGCGGCGGAACCGCTCGGCGGCGCGTTTCAAGCGCCCGGCCAGCACGTCGCAGGCGACGACGCGGCCCTTGTTCTTCATCAGCGCGGCGATGGCCAGCGTCTTGCCGCCGGCCCCGGCGCAGAAGTCCACCACCTGCTGCCCCGGCTTCGGCGCCACCGCGATCGCCACGAGCTGCGAGCCCTCGTCCTGGATCTCGACCAGACCCTCCTTGAAGGCGTCCACGGTGCCCAGCGGCGGGCGGCCCTGAACGCGCAGGCCCAGCGGCGACCACTGCGTCGGCGTCGCCGTGATCTGGGCGCGGGCCAGCGCCTTGATCGCGCTCTCGCGGTTGGCCTTCACCGGGTTGATGCGCAGGTCGAGCGGTGCGGAGTCCAGCAGCGTCCGCATCTCCACCGCAAAGCGGTCGCCCATGGCGGCGCGCATCGGCTCCTCCGCCCAGGGCGGGCATTCCACGGCCACGCTTTCCGGCATCTGCGGATGCTCCAGCGTGTGGGTGTCCAGCTCGTTGGCGAGCTTCGCCTCCTCCGGCGCCAGCGGGTCCGGGGCGAACTTGGAGGAGCCGAACAGCGCCTTCACCGTCGCGGCGGCCTTGCCCTCGGCCAGGATCTCGTTGGCGAGCGCGCGGGCGCGCGGGGTCGGCGGATGGCCCTGACGCTCCAGCCACCAGCACAGCCGGGCGTGCCGCCGCAGGATCGCGTAGGCCGTCTGCGCCACCGCGGTGCGGTCTTTCGACCCGATGTAGCGGCGGGCGCGGAAATAGGCGCTCATCACCGCGTCGGCGGGGCGCGGGGTTTCGTCGATCTCGGTCAGCAGGTCGATGACCGCCTGAAGGCGGGCGGCGGGGGTCATGGGATGGTCCTCGGCTAGATTCCCTGCTCGATAACCCGAGCGGGGGGCGGTTGTCATCCCCCGCGCACGCGCGGCAGCCTTTCGAGTCGCTGTCTTTCGAGTCGCCGTCCCGGGCGCGCGCCCTGTGACAAGACGGCCCGATCGAAACCATCCGCGCGAAGAGCGGTTGACCGCAATCCCATGATTGAGGCAAAAAAGGGGTAGTTGTTCTTGCCCTGGCTTTCTTGCGGGCGGCAAGTCCAGCGCACCCTCTTCTTCGGCGTCTTCTTGAAATCTGGTGCGGGGTCCGCGATGGCGGCTGCGGTCGGCAGTGTCATGGCGCGTGCGATGGCGCGCGTCTCCACCCTTCTTGCGTTCGGCCTTCTGGCGGGCTGTGCGGGCGACGCGGCGACCGGGGCCGGTCCAGGCGGCGGCGTCACCGCGGCGTCCTGGCGGCCGGGCATGGAGAAGGTGTCCGCGGATTTCCGCGGCCTGCCGGGCTGGATCGACGACGACCACGCGCAGGCCCTGCCCGCCCTTCAGCGCACCTGCCGTTGGGTGGCGTCGCAGCCGGCCGGAAAGCCGCTCGGCCCCAACCCCGCCGCCGGCACCACGTCGGACTGGCGCCCGATCTGCGAGGCGTTGCGCGGCCTGCCCGACGCCCAGCCCGAGACGGCCCGCCGCTTCTTCGAGGACCATTTCACTCCCGTCGCCCTGTCCGAGGGGCAGGAGGGCCTGTTCACCGGCTACTACGAGGTCGAGCTGCGCGGAAGCTGGACCCGGACCGAACGCTACAACGTCCCCCTTTACAAGGCGCCGAAGCGGACCAAGCGCGGCCTGCCCAGCCGCGCCCGCATCACCGACGGCGCGCTGAAGGGCAAGGGGCTGGAAATCCTGTGGGTGGACGACTCCATCGACGCCTTCTTCCTGGAAATCCAGGGGTCGGGCCGGGTGCGGATGACCGACGGGTCGGTGGTGGCTCTGGGCTATGGCGGGCAGAACGGCCACCGCTACGTCCCCATCGGGCGGCACCTGATCGACATCGGCTACGCCACGCCGGAGCAGGTGACCATGCCGCTGATCCGCCGCTGGCTGACCGAGCACCCCGGCGAGGCCAAGCGGGTGATGAACATGAACCCGTCCTACGTCTTCTTCCAGCTTCGCCCCGACGTCGGCGCGCGCGGGGCGCGCAACATGGAGCTGACGGCGGGCCGCAGCCTCGCCGTGGACCCCGGCTACGTCCCGCTGGGCGTGCCGCTGTGGCTGGACGTGCGCGAGGCGCCGGTGCCGCAGGGCGAGATCAAGCGCCTCGTCGTCGCCCAGGACACCGGCGGCGCCATCAAGGGGGCGGTGCGCGGCGACCTGTTCTGGGGCCACGGGGCGGAGGCCGCTGAGGGTGCCGGCGTGATGAAGGCCAAGGGCCGCTACACGATGCTGGCGCCGCGCACCACCTCCTTCACGCTGGCGCAACGCCGCTGAGGTCTGGTCGTCGATGCTGGTTCGCCTGTCCGCCCTGCCCGACCGGGAGGCCGCCCTCGCTGCGCTGGAGGACATCTTCTTCCTGTCCACGCTGCGCAGGGACTTCGCCTCGGCGGAGGAGCGCGCGACCTTCTTCCGCACCTGGACGGGCTGGTACGTGGATCGGGCGCCGGACGACCTGTGGTTCGCCGTGGCCGAGGACGGCGCCATCATCGGCTATCTGACCGGCTGCAAGGACAGCGCCGGGGCGGCGGACCTCGCCCGCATCATCCCGAAATACGAGGTCTTCGCCGACCGCTTCGCCGCCTTTCCCGCCCATCTGCACGTCAATGTCCGGCCCGGCTTCCGTGATCATGGGATCGGGCGGGCGCTGGTGGACCGCTTCGCGGAGGACTGCCGCGCCGACGGCCTGCCCGGCCTGCATCTGGTGACCGGGGTTTTCGCGCGGAACGTCGCCTTCTACCAGCGCGCCGGCTTCACCGCGGCGACCCAGCGGGGGGCGCTGCTGTTCCTCGGCCGGCGCCTGGATTGATGGCCGCTCAGAACGCCGATGGGCAGCCGTCGGCCTTGAGCACCCGCTGCGTCGAGGCCGGGTTGTTGACCAGCTTCCCAGCCGGGCGGATGGGTCGCCGCACCAGTTCGCCCCCGCAGTTCGGACAGTGCCCCTTCAGCACCCCATCCCGGCAGTCGCCGCAGAAGGTGCATTCGAAGGAGCAGATATAAGCATTGCGGGAGTCCGGGGGCAGATCCCGGTCGCAGCATTCGCAGTTGGGCCGCAGCGCAAGCATGATCGGCGTCGCCTTTCCGTGGGTTCACGATGATAGCAGCGGCGCGGCGCTGGGAGAATGGGGCGGCGATGGATCGGCCTTCCCAACGCGGCGCCTCGCGCCTTAAGGTCCACGATCACGACGACCGCCCGCCTTTGAAAGCCCCTCCCGCATGACCCGCCCGCCGCGCCTGATCGAAAGTTCGCAGAATCCGCAGTTCAAGCTGTGGGAATCGCTGCTGGAGAGCCGTGGCCTGAAGAAGCAGGGCAAGTTCCTGCTCGCCGGGTTGAAGACGGTGCCGGAGGCGCTGGCCCGCTGGCCCGAGCGCTTTTCCACCCTGCTTCTCACCGACCCGGCGCAGGCCGAGAGCTGGCGACTGCCCGCAGGGCTGGAAATCGTCCAACTGGCCCCCGCCCTGTTCCGCACCCTGGATGCTCCCGGCACCGGCTTTCCGCTGCTCGTCGGCACGGTGCCGGACACGCCGTCGATCGACCTGTCGCAACCGCCGCAGGGGCTGGAGCTGATCTGCGCGCTCGGCGACCCCAACAACCTCGGCGCCCTGCTGCGCAGCGCCGCCGCCTTCGGCGCCCGGCGGGTGATCCTGCTCGACGGCGCGGCGCACCCCTATCACCCCAAATGCCTGCGCGCCGCGTCGAACGCCCAGTTCGAGCTGACCCTGCTGCGCGGCGGCCGGTGGGAGGACGTGAACCGGGCCGCCGGGCCGCTGGTCGCCCTGGACGCCGGTGGCGCCGACATGGCGGCCTACCGCTGGCCGCGCGACGTCCGGCTGATCCTGGGCGAGGAAGGCCAGGGCATTCCCGCCGCCCTGCCCGTTCAGCGCCTGGCGATCCCGACCACGGGCGCCGTGGAATCGCTGAACGCCACCGTCGCGGCGAGCCTGGCCCTGTTCAGCCACTTCGCCGCCAACCGCTGACCCGGAGGCCCGAAACGCGGGCATGAAAAAATGGCGAGGGGACGCCCCCCTCGCCTCTTCAACGCTAACCCAAGGAACGCCCGATCAGCCCTGACGGTAGTTCGGCGACTCGTTGGTGATCGTGATGTCGTGGACGTGGCTCTCGCGCAGACCGGCGTTGGTGATGCGGACGAACTCGCACTTCGTCTGCATCTCGGCGATGGACTGGCTGCCGGTGTAGCCCATGGCCGCGCGCAGGCCGCCGACGAGCTGGTGGATGACCGCCGCCACCGGGCCCTTGTAGGGCACGCGGCCTTCGACGCCTTCCGGCACCAGCTTCATGGTCGACACTTCCTGCTGGAAGTAGCGGTCGGCCGAACCGCGGGCCATGGCGCCCACCGAGCCCATGCCGCGGTAGCTCTTGTAGGAGCGGCCCTGGTAGAGGATGACCTCGCCGGGGCTCTCGTCGGTGCCGGCGAACAGGCTGCCCAGCATCGCCACGCTGGCACCCGCCGCGATGGCCTTGGCGAGATCGCCCGAGAACTTGATGCCGCCGTCGGCGATCACCGGGATGCCCATCTTCTCACAGGCCTCGACCACGTCCATGATGGCGGTGAGCTGCGGAACGCCGACGCCCGCGACGATGCGGGTGGTGCAGATCGAGCCGGGGCCGATGCCGACCTTCACGGCGTCCGCACCAGCATCGACCAGCGCCTTGGCCGCCTCGGCGGTCGCCACGTTGCCGGCGATCACCTGGGTGTAGTTGGACATGTTGCGCGCGGCGCGCACCTGATCGAGCACCTTCAGCGAATGGCCGTGCGCGGTGTCGACCACCAGGACGTCCACGCCGGCGTCGAACAGCGCCTCGGCGCGGCGCAGCCCGTCCGAGCCGGTGCCGGTGGCGGCGGCGACGCGCAGGCGGCCATGGGCATCCTTGCAGGCGTTCGGGTAGGCCTGGGCCTTCTCCATGTCCTTCACCGTGACGAGGCCGATGCAGCGATGGGCCTCGTCCACCACCAGCAGCTTCTCGATGCGGTGCTGGTGCAGCAGGCGCTTGGCCTCGTCCTGGCTGACGCCTTCGCGCACCGACACCACGTCCTTGGTCATCAGTTCGCTGACCGGCTGGTTCGGGTTGGTGGCGAAGCGGACGTCGCGGTTGGTCAGGATGCCGACCAGCTTGCCGCTGCCGCGGGAGTCCCGGCTTTCCACAACCGGGATGCCGGAGATTCGGTAATCGGCCATGAGTTGGAGCGCGTCGGCCAGCGTCTGGCCCGGCGTGATGGTGATCGGGTTGACCACCATGCCGGACTCGTACCGCTTGACCTTGCGGACCTCCTCGGCCTGCTGCTCGATGGTCAGGTTGCGGTGGACGACACCGATGCCGCCGGCCTGGGCCATGGCGATGGCGAGGCTGCTTTCGGTCACCGTGTCCATCGCGGAGGACATCAGGGGGATGCCCAGTTCGATGGTCTTGGTCAGGCGCGTCCGGGTGTCCACCTCGTTCGGCAGGACCGAACTTTCGGCCGGAACCAAGAGGACGTCGTCGAAGGTCAGAGCTTCGCGGATCGTGGACGAGCGGGCCATCGGCGGTCTCCCGGGAGATAAAAAGGGGCCGGAAAAAAATTTGGCGCACTATACACAAGACCGTGGGCTTGTGAAGGCGCCTGAACCACAAACTGTCGTGTGCCGGGCCTCATCCGCGCAAGCCAGCCATGACCTGCGCGAACGGACCGCAGCCTGAGGTGGACCTAGTCGTTCATGTTGGCCCCACGGAAACCGGTGGCGACCACATAGGTTTCGGAGGACTCCGCGCGGCTGGCCGGCGGCTTGGCGTGGCGCACCGTGGCGAAGTCGCGCTTCAGACGCTCCAGCAGGGACCTTTCCGCCCCGCCCTGGAACAGCTTGGCGACGAACGCCCCGCCGGGGGCCAGAACCTCCTCCGCGAAGTCATAGGCGGCCTCGGCCAGCGCCATGATGCGCAGATGGTCGGTGGACTGGTGCCCGATGGTCGGGGCGGCCATGTCGCTCAGCACCACGTCGGCCGGACCGCCCAGCGCCTCCTTCAGACGCTCGGCCGCGCCCTCCTCCAGGAAATCGGCCTGCATGGTGGTGGCGCCGGGCACCGGGTCCATGGGCAGGATGTCAAGCCCGACGACCTTCCAGCCCTCGCGCCCGGTCTGCACCTTGTCCACCGCCACCTGGGTCCAGCCGCCGGGGGCGGCGCCGAGGTCGACCACACGCTTGCCCGGCCCCAGCAGATGGAACTTCTCGTCCAGCTGCAGCAGCTTGAAGGCCGCGCGGGAGCGGAAGCCGCGCTTCGTCGCCTCATGCACGTAGGGGTCGTTCAGATGCCGCTCCAGCCAGCGGGCCGAGGAGGTGGTGCGCTTGGCCGCGGACTTCACGCGGACGGTGGCGCGGCGCCCACCCGGCGTCGAGGAGGACGGAGGCTTTCCAACCATGGTCTCACATTTCCTTAATAGATTTGCCGCGTCGACCCGATCAGCTCCACGAGGATTCCCTCGCGCAGGCCGCGGTCGGCGATGCGCAGGCGCTCCACCGGCCAACAGTCGCACAGCGCGTCCAGCACCGCGCATCCGGCGATCACCAGATCCGCGCGGTCCTGTCCGATGCAGGGATGCCGCGCCCGCCCGTCGAAGTCCAGCGCGACGAGACGTTCGATGACCGCGCGGGCGTGGTCGATGCGCAGAAAGCTGCCGTCCACCGCCCGCCGGTCGTAGCGGCAGAGGCCGAGATGCACCCCCGCCAGCGTCGTCACCGTGCCGGAGGTGCCGAGCATTTGCACCTGCCCGGCCAGCACACGCTCCCGGATGCCGTTGCGCGCCTCGAAGGAGGCGATGGCCGACGCCACCTCCTCGACCATGCGCCGGTACATGCCGTGGTCGGCGTCCGCGCCGCCGAACTGCTCGGTCAGCCCGATGACGCCGCACTGGATGGAGGTCTGGTCGAGGATGCGCGGGGACCGTCCCCGCTCCACCGCCAGCCACATCAACTCGGTCGAGCCGCCGCCGATGTCGAACACCACCGCATAGGGCACGTTCGGGTCGAGCAGAGACGCGCATCCGGCCAGCGCGAGGCGCCCCTCCTCCTGGCTGGAGATGATCTCGATGGCGATGCCGGTTTCCCGCTCCACCGCGTCAATGAACTCGCTGCAGTTCCGGGCGCGGCGGCAGGCCTCGGTCGCCACGGCGCGCGCCGCGGTGACTCCGCGCCGCTCGATCTTGGAGCCGCAGATTCGAAGGGCGGCGAGGGTGCGTTCCATTGCCGAGTCGGACAACCGGTCGTTCCGCGTCAACCCCTCGCCCAGCCGGACGATCCGCGAGAAGGCGTCGATGACGCGGAAACCACCGGGAATTGGCCGGGCGATCAGGAGTCGGCAATTGTTGGTGCCGAGGTCGAGGGCCGCGAAGACCGGGCGCGCAGGGGCCGACGAACGCAACCGTCCGGTGTCGTTCTGCCGCTCGCTGTGCACCTGAAGGTCCACGTCTCCTCCCCGCCATGCTTAAGGGAGTCATACTAACCCGGTTTCACGTCCCAGTGAAAGCCCACGATTGGCCTTGAATTGTGTCTGCAGGCCCACACTCGGGCTTCGCAGCCGAAAAAAGGGCTATACAAGCCCTGCTCGCTTTGCTAAAAGGGCGGCCCACGACGGGACGCGCCGCAGCGCCGCCCCGGCGACGGTCTGGGGGATCGTCTAGCGGTAGGACAGCGGACTCTGACTCCGCCAGCCTAGGTTCGAATCCTAGTCCCCCAACCAATCCTCCCCGAACATCGCCGCTTCCAATCGCTCACGGGCCGCCCGCATTCCGCGCCACCGGGTCCGTGCGGCACAGCGCCGGCACACCGTCGCACATTGCGCGCCCCGCCCGCGTGCCGCTGATCAGCCAGTGGCGCGTGAAGGCCCACGTCAGCCATGCCGCGGCGCTGATCGCGGCTCCCAACGTTGACACTCCCGCCCAGCCGGCGTGGGCATAGGCCTTCGTTGCGGCGAGAGCGCCGATGGCGCTTCCGAGGGCGTAGAACACCATGTAGCCGCCGACGAGACGGCTGCGCGCCTGCGGGTGTCGGTCGAAAATGATGCTCTGGTTGCTGACATGGACCGCCTGCACCGCAAGGTCGAGCAACACGACGCCGACGAGAAGGGCGGGAATGGACTTCGGCAACAACGCGATCAATCCCCATGACGCCAGAAGCAGCGTGAGCGAGACGCCGGTGGTCCACTGACCGAGCCCGCGATCCGCCAGCCGGCCCGCCCCCGTCGCGGCTATGGCACCCGCCATGCCAACCAGCCCGAACAGGCCGATTTGTGTGTGGGAATAGCCGAACGGTTCGGCGCTGAGCGGCAGCACCAGCGCGGTCCAGAATGCGCTGAACGCCGCGAAGATCAGCAGGGCGAGGACGCCGCGCACCAGCAGCAGGCGGTCGGTCAGGAACAGGATGGGGATCGAACGCAGCGCCGAGGTGTAGCTGTCCGTGCTGTCCGGTGGCAGGTTGCGCGGGAGGACCCGCCAGAGCAGGCCGGCCATCGCCAGCGCGAGAGCCGCCGATGCCAGATAGACCGCGCGCCAGCCTCCAAGGTCGGCGAGCAGCCCGGCAACGGAACGCGCGCCGAGAATGCCGATCACGACGCCACTCGTAACCATGCCGACGGCCTTGCCACGCTCGGCGGGGGTGGCGAGCGTGGCCGCGAAGGACACCAGCACCTGAACGACCACCGCGAGCAGCCCGACCGCCGCCATGCCGGCGAACAGGATCGCCTCCGTGCGGGCCGTGGCGACGGCCGCCAGCGCGACGGCGGACAGGACGCCTTGGCCGACGACCAAGCGGCGACGGTCCACGAGGTCCCCAAGTGGGACCAGGACGATCAGGCCCACCCCATAGCCGAGCTGCGTCAGCGTCACCACGAGACCGATTGCGGCGGGTGGAATCCCGAAATCCCGCGCCATCGCGTCGAGCAGGGGATGAGCGAAATAGATGTTGGCGACGCCGAGACCGGCGGCGGCGGCGAGGATCAGCGTGGTGACCCTCGGCAATCCGCCGCCCGGCCGGTGTCGTGGGGTGCTTTCGCGCTGCATGGTCGCTCCGTCGGTTGATGCTTAATCCGGTTCCATTTTGAGACCACTTGCGCGCCGCGAAATCCAGTTCTATTTCAAGACCACATTGGGCGGTTGGAGGGTTCTGGTCATGGTCAAGCGGGTCAGCCTTTGGGACGCCGGTTGCCCGGTCGCACGCGCGCTCGACGTCATTGGCGACTGGTGGTCGCTGCTCATCATCCGCGACGCTTTCGACGGGGTGCGGCGGTTCAGCGAGTTCCAGACCGGCCTCGGCATCGCCAAGGGCATGCTGGCAACGCGGCTGCGCGACCTGACCCAGCGCGGCATTCTGGAAACCGCGCCGGCCTCCGATGGCAGTGCGTATCGCGAATATGTCCTGACCGAGAAAGGGCGCGGCCTCTTTCTCGTCATCGTCGCGCTGCGGCAATGGGGCGAAGACCATCTCTACCGCCCCGACGCCCCACGCTCCTCGCTGGTCGATGCCGACACCGGGGCTCCGGTCGCGCGGCTGGCGTTGCGCGCGCAGGATGGACGGCTTCTCGGATGGAACGATACGCGCGTTCAGAAACCGGCGACGACCAGTTGATGGATCAGGAGATGCATCCATACATGGGCACGGATGCTTTGGCCTCCGGCACCACCGCAACGGGTGATTGATTGTCGCCGCCGGACATCTCGGTATTCTCCTTTGCTCAAGGCGCCCCCAAGTTTTCTCTTTTCAGTTGAATTAGAGAAAATTTTATTAGTTTTTGGTTGCATTGACACCATTTTCGGTCGAGCAGGGCCAAGGCGACCGGTGATGCGGGTTCATTCAGAAATCCATACGGTTGTAATGTTTCCTTCAAGGCTTTGTGCTTCTCTGGCGCGATGGTCGTGGAGGCCGCATGCGGATTTTGGTGGTGGACGATTCGCGCATGGCGCGTGCGGTGCTGTGCCAGCAGCTTGAAGGTTTCGGCCATCAGGCGGCCTTTGCCGAAAGCGGTCAGGCGGCGCTGGCCCGCTGCCGCGAAGAGCCCATCGACATCGCGCTGGTCGATTTCCGCGTCGGTGAGATGGAGGGCGTGGAGGTGTGCTGGCACCTGCGCGCGGCGCAGCGGGAGCGGCACCTCTACCTGATGCTGATGATCCCCGGCAGCATCACCAACCAGTTCTTCGAGGTGGTGGAGAACGGGGCCGACGAGTTCCTGCGCAAGCCGCTGGACCTGACATGGCTGCGCGCCCGGCTGCTCGCCGCCTCCCGCGTGGTCGACATGCAGCGCCAACTGGAACGGCTCGCCACCACCGACTCGCTGACCGGGGCGCTGAACCGCGGACGTTTTATGGCGCGCGCCGCCGAAGAGGTGGCGCGCGCGCAACGCGGGGGCCAGCCGCTGTCCGCGATCATGCTGGACATCGACCATTTCAAGAAGGTCAACGATACCCACGGCCACGCCACCGGGGACGAGGCGATCCGCACGGTCGTCCGCGTCTGCCGGTCCATGGTACGCGGGGCCGACGTCCTGGGACGGCTGGGCGGCGAGGAGTTCGCCATCCTGCTGCCCGAGACGCCGCCGCAGGGTGCGGCGCTGCTGGCGGAGCGGCTGCGTCAAGCGCTGGCGGAAACCGTCGTGCGCATCGCCAACGGCGCCGGGTCCGTCCTCTCCGTCACCGTCAGCATCGGCGTCAGCGCGCTGCGGCCGGGCGAGACCGGCGTCGCCGCGCTGCTCGCGCGGGCGGACGAAGCGCTGTACCGCGCGAAGAGCGGCGGCCGCAACCGAGTGGTGTGCGACGCGTCGCCGTGATCCTGCCGGGCGCCGTCAGGCTCCCGGCACCAGCCAGGGCCGCGCCTCGGCGTCCGCGCGGTCGAAGGCGTCGATGGCGTCCTGGTGGCGCAGCGTCAGGGCCACGTCGTCAAGGCCGTCGATCAGGCATTCCTTCTTGAACGGGTCGATGGCGAAGGCCCGCGGCCGCCCGTCCGGACCGGTCAGGGTCTGGGCCGGCAGGTCCACGGTGACGGCGGCGCCCGGCGCCTCCTGCAGCTGGCGGCGCAGCTCCGCCACCGTCTCCTCCGGCAGGGTTATGGTCAGCAGACCGTTCTTGGCGGCGTTGGCGGCGAAGATGTCGCCGAAGCTGGGCGCGACGACGCAGCGGAAGCCGCCGTCCACCAGCGCGTAGACCGCCCCCTCCCGCGACGACCCGCAGCCGAAGTTGCGGTCGGTCACCAGCACGCGCGCCCCGGCATAGGCGGGATCGTCCAGCGGGAAGCCGGGCTTGCGCTCGTCATGGAGCAGGAAGTTGCCATAGCCGGCGCTGCGCGGCTTCTTCAGGAAGCGCGCCGGGAGCAGCTGGTCGGTGTCGATGTTGGCGATGTCGAGCGGCACCGCGGGCGCGGTCAGCGTGACGAAGGGGTCCATCCTTACGAATCTCCCAGCTTGCGGACATCGGTGAGTTTGCCGGTCACGGCGGCGGCGGCGGCCATCGCCGGGCTCATCAGATGCGTGCGCGCGTTCGGCCCCTGACGGCCGGGGAAGTTGCGGTTGGTGGTGGAGGCGCAACGCTCGCCGGCCGGGACGAGGTCGCCGTTGATGCCGACGCACATGGAACAGCCGGGCTCGCCCCATTCCAGACCCGCGTCGGTGAAGACGCGGTCCAGCCCCTCCGCCTCGGCCTGACGGCGCACCGGCACCGACCCCGGAACCACCAGCCCGGGCACCACGGCGCGGCGGCCGCGCAGCACGGCGGCGGCGGCGCGCAGATCCTCCAGCCGGGCGTTGGTGCAGGAGCCGATGAAGACGCGGTCGATGCCGACCTCCTCCAGCCGCGTGCCGGGGGTCAGCGCCATGTAGTCCAGCATCTTGCGCATCTGGCCGGCGCGCACCGGGTCGCTCTCGGCGCCGGGATCGGGAACCGCGCCGGTCACCGGAACCGCGGTCTCCGGGCTGGTGCCCCAGGTGACCGACGGGGCGATGGCAGCGGCGTCGAGCGACACCTCGCGGTCGAAGGCGGCGTCCGGGTCGCTGGGCAGGGTCCGCCAGTGCGCCACGGCGCGGTCGAACACGTCCCCCTTGGGGGCGTAGGGCCGCCCGTCGATCCAGGAAAAGGTGGTGTCGTCGGGGGCGATCATGCCGGCCCGCGCCCCCGCCTCGATCGACATGTTGCAGACGGTCAGCCGGCCCTCCATCGACAGGGCGCGGATGGCGCTGCCGGCGTATTCGATGACGTGGCCGGCCGCCCCGTCGGCGCCGATGAAGCCGATCACCGCCAGGATCAGGTCCTTGGCCGTCACATGCGCGCCCAGCTCGCCGTCGACGGTGACGCGCATGGTCTTGGGCCGGCGCTGCCACAGCGTCTGGGTCGCCAGCACATGCGACACCTCGGTGGCGCCGATGCCGAAGGCGAGCGCGCCGAAGGCGCCGTGGGTGGAGGTGTGGCTGTCGCCGCAGACGATGGTCAGGCCCGGCAGGGTCAGCCCCTGCTCCGGCGCAAGCACATGGACGATGCCCTGCGCCGGGTCGTGCAGGCCGAAATGGCGCAGGCCATGGCGCCCGGCGTTCGCCTCCAGCATCGTCACCATGTTGGCGATCTCGGGATCGGCGATCGGCCTGGTCCGGCTGTGCGAGGGCACGTAATGGTCGGCGACGGCGAAGGTCAGCTCAGGCCGGCGCACCTTGCGGCCGGCATGGTCGATCATGCCGAAGGCGTGGAACGAGCCCTCGTGCAGGAAATGGCGGTCGATGGCGAGCAGCGCCTGCCCGTCCGGCCGGGTCGCCACCAGATGGGCGTCCCAGACCTTGTCGAACAGGCTGCGGGGGTGTTGCGTCATGGGTTGCTTCCCTCCTTCACGGAGTCCGCTGCGGCCGCCCCGGCGATGCGCCCCAGCGCCACCGCGGTCAGCAAGCCATTGCCGGACAGGTAGCCGGACGCCTTCGACCCCGACACGCCGCAGGCGGCCCCGCCGGCGGCGTAGAGGTTGGGCAGCGCACCGCCCTGCCCGTCCGACGTCCCGACCAGCACGCGAGCATCGTCATCGACGACCAGCCCGCCCTGGGTGTGGAACAGGGCGCCGGTGACGCGGACGGCGCGGTACGGTGCCACCAGCGGCGCCGAGCCGGCGAAGCTCCGGCCGAAGCCGTCGGTTCCCCCCGCTGCCTTCAACCGGTCGACCTCGGCCAATGTGACGGTCAGCGCCTCCGCGTCGATCTTCATCAGACGGGCGAGGTCCGCCGGGCTGTCGGCACCGAGCACCGCGCCCATCGCCTCGGCCTGCCGGAAATCCTCGAACTGGCGGGCGACGGCGGCGATGCGCTCGTCGAAGACGGTCCAGGCGATGCCATCGGGCTGGCGCAGCACGACGGCGGCCTGCTCGGAATAGCCCTGCGCCTCGTTGGAGAAGCGCCTGCCCTCGGTGTTCACCTGCACGCCGCCCTCGGTGACCGTCGCCCAGGTGACCAGGATGCCGGCGGGGTGAGCGACCGAACCGTGGCCCTGATGCCCCGACAGGTGCCGCGTCGCCGCCCCCAGCGCCTCGCCCCACAGGAGCGCGTCGCCCTGGTTGCCGGGATGCCCGAAATAGAGCGCGTCGGCCAACTCCGGCACATGGCGTTCGACCAGCGCCCTGTTGCCGCCATAGCCGTTGCAGGCGAGGATCAGCGCCGCGCAGCCGACCCGCTCGACGCTGCCGTCGGGCCGGGTGACCTCCACACCGCGGACACGCGGGCCGTCGGCGTAGAGCGCGGTCACATGCGCCTCGCACAGCACGTCGATGCCGGCGGTCTCGACGGCGCCGCGCAGCCGGTCGATCAGCTCCGTCCCCGACCGGCTGGGCAGCCCGTGCATGCGCCGGGCGCTGTGGCCGGGATAGGTGAAGTTGTCGATCACCGAGAACGGCAGGCCGTAGCGGTCGGCCAGCCATTCCAGCGCTGGACCGACGGCACGGACGACGCGGGACACCTCCGCCGGGTCGGGTTCCCCCTTCGCCTTGGCGATGATGTCGGCGGCGAAGCGCTCCGGGCTGTCCTCGATCCCGGCGGCGCGCTGCCAGCGCGTGCCCGGTGCCGGAATCAGCCCGGCCGACAGTGCGGTGGAGCCCTGGGGCAGCGCGTCGCGCTCCAGCACCAGCACCTCCGCCCCGCGCTCCTGGGCGGCGAGGGCCGCGATCATTCCGGCCGCCCCGCCGCCGATCACCACGACGGGCACCGTGAATTCGAACGTCACCCCGTCGGCGGGCAGGATGCGGCTCATGACGCGGTCAACTCCTCCAGCATCGCCGCGACCGTCGCCACACGGCAGACCGGGCGCAGGGCGGCGACCGAGACGTCATGGACCTGCGGCGTGAAGGCGGCGCAGCCGTCCTCCAGCAAAATGGTGTCGAAGTCGCGGACATGGGCGTCGCGCACGGTCGAGGCGACGCCGCCGTTGGTGACGATGCCGCAGACCAGCAGCCGCTCCACCCCGCATTTGCGCAGCACCCACTCCAGCCGCGACATATAGAAGGCGGAGTAGGCGATCTTCTCCACCTCGACATCGACGGGCTGGAGCGTGTCCACCGTGCGATGCCCCCAGCCTCCCGGCTGGAAGTCGCCCTTCGCCAGGAAGGGCCGCAGCGCCTTCAGGTGGGGCGAGATCATCGGCTCGCCGCCGCGGCCGGGAACCAGGGTGAAATTGGTCGAGATCACCCAGCCGCCGCGCGACCGCAGAAGGTCGGCCAACGGCTTCACCCGCTCCGGCAGGGCCAGAATTTCCGGTGCCGTCTGGCCGGCGCGGCCATAAGCCCCCTCCGGGTGCAGGAAATCGTTCTGCAGGTCGCAGACCAGCAGGGCGGTGCGCTCGATGGGAATTAGCGCGGCGCTCATCGGGCGCTCCTTTCCACGATGACGTTGCCGTACCCGTCGACGCGGGCGCTGAGGTCGGGATCGATGACGGTGGTGGCGTCCGGCTGCTCCAGGATCGCCGGACCCTGGATGTGCGCGCCGACCGGCAGGTCGAGACGGTTGTAGACCGCCGTCTCGTGCCAAGCCCCGTCGAACCACACCGGCCGCGACCCTGCGTAGGCGCCTTCCACCGTCGTTCCGGCGGCCGGGGCCAGGGCGGCGAGGTCGAAATGCGGACGGCGGCCGATGGCGGCGGTGCGCAGGTTGACGATCTTGGCTCCTACCCCCGGCAGAAGCCGGCTGAAGGACGCCTGATAGGCGCGCTCGAAGGCGGCGCGGATGGTCGCCTCGTCGACCCCGGTGGTGCCGTTTTCGACCGACACGGGCAGCGGCACGGCGACCGTGTGGGTCTGGCCGATGTAGTGCATGTCGAGTTCGAATACGAGGTCGATGCGCTCGACGCTGAGGCCGGCGGACTCCACGACGGCACGGGCGGCCGCAGCCTCCTCCACCATGCGGCGGTCGAGCGACGCGGCGTCGATGCCGGCCAGCGGCAGGTTCACCGTCTGCACCTGATCGTGGCGGATGTCGGCGATGACGCAGCCGAGCGCCGAAGTCACGCCGGGAAAGCGCGGCACCAGCGCCGCCTTCAGACCGACCTCCTTGATCAGCGCGCCGACATGCAGCGCGCCGCCGCCGCCGAAGGGCACCGCGGCGAACTTGGCCGGATCGTGCCCGCGCTCGATGGAGACGAGGCGGATGGCGCCGGCCATCTTGCTGTTGGCGATGCGCACCACCGCCTCCGCCGCCGCCATGACGTCGAGGCCCAGGGGCTCGGCGACGTGGGTGGCGATGGCGGTGCGGGCGGCATCGACGTCCAGCCGGGCGAGCTTGCCGCCGATCGGCCGCTCCGCGTTGATGCGGCCGAGCAGCACGTTGGCGTCGGTCAGCGTCGGGCGCGTGTTGCCCTGGCCGTAGCAGACCGGTCCCGGACGCGAGCCGGCGCTCTCCGGCCCGACCTGCAGCATGCCACCGGGATCGACCCCGGCGATGGAGCCGCCGCCGGCGCCGATGGTGGTGATCTCGATCATCGGCGTGCGGACGACCAGACCGAAGTCGATGGTGGTCTGGGCGGCCAGCATGGTCTGCCCCTCCACCACCAGCGACACGTCGAAGCTGGTGCCGCCGAGGTCGCCGGTGATGACGTTGGGGAAGCCCGCCGCCTTGGAGATCGCCGCGGCGGCGATGACGCCAGCCGCCGGCCCCGACAGGGCGGTGCGCACCGGCAGGCGCCGCGCGGTGTCTGTGGACATGACGCCGCCGTTCGACTGCACGATGTGGAAGCGTCCGCCGAACCCCTCCCCGGCCAGCGCGTTGTCGAGCTTGGCGAGGTAGCTGCCGACCACCGGCTGGAGATAGGCGTTGAGCGCGGTGGTCGAGGTGCGCTCGAACTCGCGGATTTCCGGCAGGATGCGGGACGAGCATTCCAAGTTGGCGTTGGGCCAGACCTCGCGCGCCGCCTCCAGCGCCGCCAGTTCGTTCGACGGGTTGGCGTAGGCGTTGATGAAGACGATGGCCAGCGCCTCCGCCCCCATCGCGGCCAGACGGCGGGCGCAAGCGCGCACCTCCTCCGGATCGACGGCGGCGCGGACGGTGCCGTCGGCCAGCGTGCGCTCCGACACTTCAAGCCTCAGATCGCGGTCGACGACCGGGACGAAATCGCCCCACAGGCCCCAGGTTTGGCGGCGGTCGCGGCGGCGCATCTCCAGCACGTCGCGGAATCCGGCGGTGGTGATCAGCCCGACCTTGGCGCCCTTGCGCTCCAGCAGAGCGTTGGTGCCGACCGTGGTGCCGTGGACGATGGAGCCCAACTCGGCGACCGGGCCGAAGCTCTGCAGGCCGGCGAGGAAGCCGACCGCCTCGTCGCCGCGGTTGGACGGGACCTTGGCGGTGCGGAAGCTGCCGCGCGCCTCGTCGTAATGGAACAGGTCGGTGAAGGTGCCGCCGACATCGACGCCGACGATCGCACCCGTGGAGATATCGTTGCTCATGGTCTTGCTTCCGGATTCGTCAGGCGGCGGAGGTTTCGCGGAGCGCCGCGGTGGCGGCGATGTCGAGCGCGCCGTCGTCGGTCAGCGCCACGCCGTAGGCGCTGCGCGCGGCCTCGGCGCCGAGATAGCCGAGCCGCACGTCGCGGGCCACGGCCTCGGCGTCGCGCCGCCGCGGGTCGCCCCAACCGCCGCCGCCCGGCGTCTCCAGCCGGACGCGCTGGCCGTCGCGGATCTTCACGTCGGTGACCTTGGAGGCGAGCGGCGGCGACTTTTCGCCCTCGTCGCTCTGCCAGACGAAGCGATTCAGCGCGGCGGGCGTGCCGCCGGCCACCCCGAAGGGGGCGAAGACGCCGCGCTCGCCCAGCAGAAAGACGTCGGCGGCGGTCAGCGCCTCGATCTCGTAGACCGCGCCCAGCCCGCCGCGGTGCAGGCCGGCTCCGGCGGAATCCGGGCGCAGCGCCCATTGGGTGAACATCACCGGGTAGGCCGCTTCGAGGATTTCCACCGGCGGGATGGTGGCGGTGGAGATCGGGTTGTTGGCGTGGTTCAGCCCGTCGCTCTCCGGGTTGCCGCCCAGGCCGCCGCCGAAGAAGGAGAACATCACCCAGCGCGAGCCGTCCGGACGGTGGCCGGCCAGCGACAGCGCGTTGATCGTGCCGAAGGGGGCGGCGGTGGCGCGGGCCGGGTCGGCCAGGGCCAGCGCGCCGAACACCACGCCGATGACGCGCAGGATGGTCTCGGTGTAGCCGCCGACCGGCTTGGGCGGCTTCACCGCCAGCAAGGTCGTCTCGGGGATGACGAAGGTGATCGGGTTGAGGCAGCCGGCGTTGGCCGGCACGTCGGTGAAAACGTGCTTCAGCGCGACGTAGCAGCAGGCGACCGCCGTGGAATAGGCGATGTTCAGCGGCCCGGCGCAGGGTGCGGAGGAGCGGGAGAAGTCCAGCACCATGCGGTCGCCCGCGATGGTCAGGTCGAGCGCGATGCGCAGCTTCTCCGATGTGATGCCGTCGTTGTCGAGATAATCCTCGAAGCTGTAGGTGCCGTCGGGCAGCCTGGACAGCGCGCTGCGCATCAGCGCCTCGGCCCGCGCGGTGAAGGCGTCGAAGGCCGCCGCGACGGTGTCCTCGCCATGCTCGTCCAGCAGCTCGGTCAGCCGGCGCACGCCGAGGTCGAGCGCGTTGAGCTGCCCGTTCAGGTCGCCGTAGTTGGACACCGGCACGCGGGAGTTGGCGGCGAGGATCGCCAGCAGGTCGTGGTTCATCGCCCCGGCCTTGACCAGCTTCACCGGCGGGATTCGCACGCCCTCCTGGAAGCTGTCGGTGGCCCGCGCGTTGAAGTTGCCCGGCACGTTGCCGCCGATGTCGAGCCAGTGCCCGACCGACGCCATCCAGCAGAACAGCCGGCCCCGGCGGAAGATCGGGCGCACCAGCCGGAAGTCGTTCAGGTGCGTGCCGCCGTCATAGGGGTCGTTGAACAGGAAGATGTCGTCGGGATGCAGGTCGCCTTCCTTCGCCACCTTGTCGATCACCGCCTTGACCGCGAAGGCCATGGCGCCGACGAAGATCGGCAGGCCGTTGGTTCCCTGCACCAGCGTGGCCCCGGTCTCGGCGTGGTAGAGGCCGTGGCAGGCGTCGCGCGCCTCGGCGATGATCGGGTTGAAGGCCGAGCGGTAGAGCGTCGCGTCCATCTCGTCGGCGATCTGCTCCAGCCGGCCCTTGAGGACGGCCAGCGTGACGGGGTCGATTGTGGTGGTCTTGGTGGTGGTCTTGGTGGTGGTCTTGGTAGTGGTCTTGGTGGTGGTCTGGGTGGTCATGCCGCGTCCTCCCGCTTGGCGGAGGTGAAGTCCTTGTAGGTTTCGCCGAGCGCCAGCATCTCCGGCGTGCCGATGAGATCGTTCAGCGCGTTGAAGTCGAACATGCGGTCGCGGAACGGCTGGGTGGTGCCGTGCTGGGCCAGCGAGGCGTAATAGTCCTGCGCCTGCCGGGCCAGCGCCCGCACGATGCCGCCGGGGAAGATCACCAGCCGGTAGCCGAGATCGCCGAGGTCGGCGGCGGAGCTGATCGGCGTCTGCCCGCCCTCCACCATGTTCGCCAGCAGCGGGCGGATGCCGCCCAGGTCGGTGGCGATGGCGGAAAGCTGCTCGCGGCTCTTCGGCGCCTCGACGAACAGCACGTCGGCCCCGGCCTCGACGTAGAGGCGGGCACGGTCGAGCGCCGCCGGGACGCCCTCCACCGCCACCGCGTCGGTGCGGGCGATGATGAGCGTGCCCTCGCTGGTCCGGGCATCGACCGCCGCCTTGATCTTGCCGGCCATCTCGCCGGCCGGGATCACCGCCTTGTCGGTCAGGTGGCCGCAGCGCTTGGGAAAGCTCTGGTCCTCGAGCTGGAGCGCGGTGGCGCCGGCCCGCTCGAACATGCGCACGGTGCGCTGCACGTTCAGCGCGTTGCCGTAGCCGGTGTCGGCGTCCACCACCAGCGGCGTCGGCACGCGGTCGCGCACCAGCGCGATGGTGTCCGCCACCTCGCTGACCGAGACCAGCCCGATGTCGGGCCGGCCGAGCCGGGTGTAGGCGATGGCCGCCCCCGACAGGTACAGCGCCTCGAACCCCGCCGCCGCCGCCAGCGAGGCGGTGAAGGCGTCGTAGACGCCGGGGGCCAGGACGACGCGGTCCTCGGAAAGCCGCTGTTTGAAGGTGAGGTCGGGTCGGGTCATCTCAGACGCTCCCCCCGGCGGCGGCGGGCGCCGACAGAAGCCGGGTCAGGGTTGAAAGGTCGGCCGCGCGGTCGATCGACGCGACGCAGTCGGCAATGGCGGCGGCGTGGGAGGCACCCCAGACCGGACCGGCGAGGTCGGCGAACTTGGCGCGCACCTCGTCCGGGCTGTAGGGATCCTCGGTGTCGCCCTTGTTGGTCAGCGCCTCCGCCTCGAAGCGCCGTCCGTCGGCGAGCGTCAGGCGGACGCGGGCCGGGCGCAGGCCGGGAAGACGGGCGGTCAGGCCGGGGTCCTCGCGCACGGTCACCCGGCGGGCGAGGTCGCGGGTCGCCGCGTCCTGGCGGGCTCCGTCGCGGAAGGCCTCGGGGGTGGCCGCGCCGTTGGCGACGAAGGTCGCCAGCGCGAAGGGCAGCGAGAACTTCGCGGCCAGCATGTTCTTCGGCTCGGCCCCGTCGAGTTGGGCGGCCCAGACGTAGGTGTCGACCTCGATGGCCGCGACCTCCGCCGGGGCGATCCGCCCGCCGGCCTGCGCCACGATGTCGCCCAGCGCGTCGAGCGCGCCGTGGGTGTAGCGGCAGGCGGCGTGGCGCTTGAAGTAGTTGCGGGCGATCTCCCAGCGTTCGCCCAGCTCCTCGATCATCAGCTCCGGCCGGAAATCGGTGGCGATGACGCCGCCGAACACGCTGCCCACCCCGTCGGTCTCGCCGATGATGCCGCTCGCCGCCAGATCCCAAGCGGTCAGACCAAGCTGGTTCGACACCCCGGCGTAGGCGTTGCGCACCGTGCCGCCCTCCAGCATCGTCCGCCGGCTGGTGGCGAGGCCGAGGGTCGAGGCGATGTTGAGCGTCTCGATCATCATCGCCGCGTCGGCCCGGTTCAGATGGGCGACGGCCAGCGCCGCCCCCGCCGTGCCCCAGGTGCCGTGCGGGTGGGTGGTGACCAGCAGCTTGGCGGCGATGCCGATGCGCGACCCGATCTCATAGCCGAGCGCCAGCGCGGTCAGCAAATCGGCGCCGGACGCCTTCAGGCGCGGCCCGGCGGCCAGGAGGGCCGGAACGACATGGATCGCCGGATGGCCGCGGGCGTACTGGTTCCCCTCGTCCAGCTCCAGCATGGTTCCGGCCAGACCGTTGAGCAGGGCGGCGGACCCGGCGGCGAAACCGCGGCCGCTGCCGATGGCCGGGCAATCGCCGGAACCGCCGGTCTCAGCCATACGGCCCGCCAGCGCTTGGCATTCCGGCTCCTGCATGCCGGCGGCGATCACGCCGACGCAGTCCAGCAGCACCAGCTTCGCCCGCTCCACCACCGGGGCCGGCAGGTCGGCAAAGGTCAGGCCGGCGGCGAAGGTGCCCCAACGGTCGAGCCAGGACGGCCGGGCGGCGGCGAGCAATTCGCTCGCCGGCTTCACGTCAAAGGACAGGCTTGTCATGTCACCGCTCCCGAGCGGACGGCCCCTAGAGGCCGAGATAGGTGCGTTTCAATTCGGGGTCGCGCACGATCTCGTCGGACGGTCCCGACAGCGCGAAGACGCCGTTTTCGAGGATGTAGGCGCGGCGGGCGACCTCCAGCGACTGGACGACGTTCTGCTCGACCAGCAGGATCGCCAGCCCGCCCGCGTTCAGCTTCCGGATCAGCCCGAACATCTCCTCGACCACCAGCGGCGACAGCCCGAGCGACGGCTCGTCGAGGATCAGCAGCAGCGGTTCGGCCATCATGCCGCGCCCGATGGCGAGCATCTGCTGCTCGCCGCCCGACAGCGTGCCGGCGAGCTGGCCCTCGCGCTCCTTCAGGCGGGGGAAGGTGGTGAAGATGCGCTCCAGGTTCCGCGCCCGGTTCGGCTTGCCGCGCCGGTAGCTGCCCAGCTCCAGATTCTCGCGGATCGACAGGTTGGGGAAGATCTTGCGGCCTTCCGGCACCTGGATCAGCCCCTCCTCCACGATGCGCGCGGCGGAGCGGCCGTCGATGCGGCTGCCGGCGAAGCGGATCTCGCCCGCCCAGGGCGGCAGAACGCCCGACAGCACCTTGTTCAGCGTCGTCTTGCCGACGCCGTTGGAGCCGAGGACCGTGACGATCTCGCCGTCCTGCACCGCCATGTCGATGCCGCGCAGCACCTCGGTGGCGCCGTAGCCGGTCTTCAGCCCCTGGATGCTCAGAAGCGCCTCAGCCATGGGCCGCCCCCTCCGCCGCAAGGCGGGCGGCGGCGCCGTGGCCGAGATAGGCCTCGATCACGCGGGGGTCGGCGCAGACGGCGGCGGGCTTGCCCTCGGCGATCATGCGACCCTGCGCCAGCACATAGACGCGCTCGCACAGGTTCATCACCGCCTGCATGACGTGTTCGATCATCAGGATCGTCACCCCTTCGTCGCGGATGCCCCGGATCACCGGGATGATGTCGCGGATCTCCGACGGGTTCAGGCCGGCCAGCACCTCGTCCAGCAGCAGCAGCTTCGGCTCGGTGGCGAGCGCGCGGGCCAGCTCCAGCCGCTTGCGCCCCGCCACGGTCAGCCCGCCCGCCGGCCGGTCCAGCTCGGCCGCCAGCCCGACGCGGCGGGCCACCTCGCGCGCCCTGGCGATGGCGTCGGCGCGCCTGGCGTGGCGCAGATAGGCGCCGACCGCGATGTTCTCGCACACCGTCAGCCCGGCGAAGGGCTGGACGATCTGGAAGGTGCGGCCGATGCCGCGCTCGGCGCGGCGGTGCGGCTCCTCGCCGGTGATGTCGGTGCCCTCGAACAGGATCCGTCCGTCGCTCGGCGCGACGAAGCCGGAGATCATCGAGAACAGCGTGGTCTTGCCGGCGCCGTTCGGCCCGATCAGGCCGATGATGCCGCCGGGCTCCAGCGCGAGCGACGCGTTGTCCACCGCCATCAGACCGCCGAAGCGCTTGGAGACGGACTCAACGGCCAGCATGGGACACCTCCTTGGCGCCGCGCGTCATCATCCCGCGACCGCGGTCGCGCAGCCGCTCCAGCAGGCCCAGGATGCCGCCGCGGGCGAAGGCGACGGCCAGCACCAGCACGCCGCCGAAGACGATCAGATCGATGCCGGGGATGCGGCCGGCGAACTGTTTGGCGAGTTCGCCCAGCCCGTGCAGGGTCAGCGCGCCCACCACCGGCCCGAAGACGGTGCCGACGCCGCCGATGATCGGGGCGAGCAGCAGTTCCACCGAGATCCAGCTGCCGTAGGCGATGTGAGCGTCAATGTAGAGAAAATACTGGGCGTAGAGGCAGCCGGACAGCGCTGTCACCGCACCCGACAGGGCAATGGCGCGCAGTTTGACCTTCAAGGAGTCGACGCCCAGCGCCTTGGCCGCGTCCTCGTTCTCGCGCACCGCGACGAGCTGCGCCCCGAAGCGCGAACGCTGGATCCAGCGAGTCAGCAGCAGCACCCCGGTGACGAAGGCCAGCACCAGCCAATAGAAGACGGCGCGGTCGGCGAACTGCAGGTTGGCGGGGTGGACATCCAGCTTGATCAGCAGGCCGGCGGCACCGCCGGTGAAGGCCGTCGCATTGGCGAGGATGCGGAACACCTCGGCGAAGGCCAGCGTCACCAGCGCGAAGTAGGAGCCCCGCAGGCCGGAACGGAAGCTGAGGAAGCCGATCACCCAGGCGACCGCCGCCCCCGCCGCCATCGCCAGCAGCAGCCCGGCCCAGGCGTTGATCCCGTAGCGAAGCTGCAGGATCGCCGTCACATAGGCGCCGGTGCCGAAGAAGGCGGCGTGGCCGAAGCTGAACTGGCCGCCGAAGCCGCCCAGGATGTTCCAGCCCTGCGCGCCCAGCGCCACGATCAGCGTGAAGACGAGGAAGTTCATCACCGGGCTGGACGTCACCACCAGCGGCAGCAGCGCGGCGAGGACGGCCAGGACGGCGATCGGGATCAGGTCGCGCGCGGTCATGCCTTGGCTCCGAACAGGCCGGTCGGCCGCACCAGCAGCACGGCGATGAAGATCAGGAAGATGCCGATCTGCCCCAGGCTGTCGCCCAGGAACAGGCCGCACAGGCTCTCCACCACGCCGATGAACAGGCCGCCCAGCAGCGCGCCGGGGAGCGAGCCCATGCCGCCCAGCACGACCACTGTGAAGGCGACCAGCACGAAGGCGCTGCCGATGCGCGGGTTGACGTAGAAGGTCGGCATCAGCAGGCCGGCCGCCACGGCGAGGCAGGCGCAGCCCAGCCCGAAGGTGATGGCGTAGACGTGCGGGACGTCGATGCCGACCAGATTGGCGCCCAGCTTCTCCTTGGCGACGGCGCGGATCGCCTTGCCGGTGTCGGTGCGGTTCAGCACCAGCCAGAGAAGCCCGGTCACCACCACCGCCACGCCCAGCCCGATCACCCGCGGGTAGGAGAGCAGCAGCGGCCCCAGCGCGACCACCTGGAAGGAATAATCGGTGTCGAGTGTGCGGGTGTCCGACTGGAAGACCGCCAGCAGCACGTTCTCCAGCACGATCGACAGGCCGAGCGTGACCAGCAGGATGTTGCCGTCGTCGCCGTGGCTGGCCGGCCCGATGACGAAGCGCTGCAGCCCGTAGCCCAGCACGAACATCAGCGGCACCAGCGGCACGATCACCAGATATGGGTCGAGGCCGAGCCAGGCCCAGGCGACCCAGACCGCGAACATGGCGCAGGTCAGCAGCGCGCCATGGGCGAAGTTGATGATGTGGAGCACGCCGTAGATCAGCGTCAGGCCAAGCGCGATCAGCGCGTAGACCGCGCCGGTCATCAGCCCGTTCAGCGCCGCTTCCAGGATGATCTGAGGGGAATACATGGCAGCCCGCGCATGAGGGAAACGGTTCCCCCACCCGTCCGGGCGGCCGGTGAACGGCGCCGCGGGGCGGGCGGGGAAACGGCGGGAGGTACGAAGGCGGCGGGACGGGTCACGTCGCCGGGAAGTTGGCCTTCGCCTCCGCAAAGGTTTCGGGGAAGATCACCTTGATGTCCTCGCCCTGGATCTGCGTGTTGATCGGGGTCGCGCCCTCGTTCTGGCCGTTGACGAACTTCGTCGCGCCGTAGGGCATGATGTGCCCCTCGAAGGTGGAGCCGTTGAGCGCCTCGATGATCGTCTTGCGGTCGGCGGAACCGGCGCGCTCGATCGCGTCGGCCAGCAGCAGGACGTTCGAGTAGTTCAGCGGAACGTTGTAGGCGAAGGACTTGCCCTGAGCCTCCACCGCCTTGCGCAGAGCGAGAGCCTTCGGGTTCTTCGGATCGTGCCAGTGGTTGCAGTCGATGACGTTCTGGGCGGCCTGCGGGAACTCCTTGACGAAGCGCCCGTTCGACGCCGCCCCGCCCAGCACCGCGTAGACGCCCTTCGGCTTGATCCGCTGCTGCTGCATGGTGCGGGCGAGCAGAACGAACTCGCCGTAGTAGTTGGACGGAATGACGAGGTCCGGGTTCAGCGAACGGATGCGCAGCGCCACGTTGGACATGTCGCGCGCCGGGGTCGGGTGGGCGATGGTCTCCAGGATCTCGAAGCCGCGCTTGGGCAGTTCCGTCTGCAGCAGCTTGGCGAGACCCGAGCCGAACAGCCCGTCCTCATGCACCAGCACGACGGTCTTCGCCGGCTTGCCGGCCAGCTCGTTGATCTTGGTCAGGTTGTCGAGGGCGACCTGGGTGACCTTGCCGAAGCCGGGGCTGAAGCGGAAGGTATTGGTCAGGCCGCGCGCCATGATCTGGTCCGACACGCCGACATCGACCAGATAGGGCAGATCGTAGCGCGCCGCCGCCTGGGAGGCGGCGAGGCAGATCGGGCTGGCGAAGCCGCCGACGATGGCGCACACGCCCTCGGCCTGCATGCGCTCGACCTCCTGCGTGCCGGCCTCCGGCGTGGAGCGGGCGTCGCCGAAGAGCATCTCGATCTTGGCCCCGCCCAGCGCCTTGAGGCCGCCCGCGGCGTTGATCTCGTTGATCGCCATCTCGGCGCCGAGCCGGCCGAGGTCGCCGTCATGGGCGAGCGCGCCGGTCACCGGCTGGAGGATGCCGATCTTCACGGCCGGGGTCTGCGCCCGCAGAATCGACGGGGCACCCACCGTCGCGAAGGCCGCCGCCGCGGCGCCCGCCTTGAGCACCGTGCGGCGGGAAACGCCGGAGAGTGCGGAGTCCTGAACCGAACGTCCCATAACGCTCAACTCCTCTGCTTGATGGCCCGCGAGCCGCGGGTGGGCTTTTCGCCCGCTTTGTTCTTGTCGGCCTTGGCTTTCTCGGCCCTGGCAGCCTCGGATGCGCGCGGCCGGCCCAGGGCCGGGCTCCAGCGCCGCTCCCCGTCGTCGCCGATGCGCACCAGATCCATGTGAAAGCTGTAGCGGTCGGGCCGGTACAGCGCGTGCAAGTGCTCCACCCCGCGGCCGGAGGGGTCGTGCACGATTCGGGTCAGCGTCAGCAGCGGCGAGCCGATCTCCAGATCGAGCGCCGCCGCCGCCTCCGGCCCGGCCAGCGTGGCGTTGATCGCCTGGGTGGCGCGCTCGGTCTTCACGCCCGACCGCTCGATCAACTCCAGCAGCGGGCGCGCCGCCAGTTCCGCCTCCGAATAGGTCAGGCCCAGCCATTCCGGCACATGGGTGGTCAGGTAGGAGAAGGGCTCCCCGTCGATCAGGCGCACGCGCACCGACCGCTGGACCCGCTCGCCCGGCTTCAGCCCCAGGCTTTCGGCGATGGCCTCGGGCGGCGCGACATAGCCGAAGGACAGCAGCTTCACATCGGTGCTGCGCCCCATGTCGATCAGGTGCGACAGCACGTTGGAAAGGTCGGCGACGATGGGGCGGACGCTGCGGCTGTCATGGACGAAGGTGCCCGAGCCGGCCTTGCGCTGCACGAGCCCTTCCTTCTCCAGAAGGTCGAGCGCCCGGCGCACGGTCACCCGCGACACCGCGTGCTCCGCGGCCAGCGCCGGCTCCCCCGGCAGGCGCCCGCCCGGCGGCAGGTCGCCGGCGATGATGCGGTCGCGCAGCAGCAGGTAGATCCGGCGCGCCTTCAGCGGTTCGACCGACGACTTCACAGTGCCCCGCCTCCCTCTCGCTGGAAACCGGTGTCTGTCTCTGCATAAGACAGGAACCTGTATGATCGATAATACAGCTTTGGTCAACAGCGATGTTGGGAGCGCGGACGATTGGGGGAGGGTCCCTTCGGATTCCAGCGCCGGAAAAGCAAACGGCCCGCCTCGGGGGAGGCGGGCCGTTCGGTGTCGGTGGTCACAAAGGCGTCAGTGGCTGATCATCCACGGCCTTGCCGTCGGGAAGCCCTTCGCCCCGTCGGGGGTGCGCAGCACCGACCGCCCCTTCCCGCCGCAACCGCAGCCCGGCCCGTGCTTGTGCTTCGGCCCGACCTCCGACAGCAGCTTCGGCCGGTCGGCGCTGCGTTCGTTGGTGGCGTGCGCGGTCCGCGTCGCCGCCGACAGCGCGGAGAAGGCCGGCGCCATGCGGATCACCCGCGGCGACGGCGTTCCGCAATCGGGGCACGGCTGCGGCGCGCCGCTTTCCGCCATCGGCCGCATTCCCGTGAAGTCACCGCAGGTCGGGCACTCGTAATCGTACATCGGCATGGCGCGGCCTCCCCTCTCCCGTTACACGCGGTCCTGGGCGATCGGCATGTCGACGTCGCCCTTGATGAACGTCGTCGGGCCGTCGGCGTTCGGGGTGATGTCGAAGTCGAAGATCTGCGTCGGCAGGAACAGAGTGGCGCAGGCGTTCGGCACGTCGACCACGCCGCTGATGTGGCCCTGCACCGGTGCGGTGCCGAGGATCGAATAGGCCTGGGCGCCGGAGTAGCCGAACTTCTTCAGATACTCGATGGCGTTGAGGCAGGCCTGCCGGTAGGCGACGTGGACGTCCAGGTAATGCTGCTCGCCCGCCTCGTCGACCGAGATGCCCTCGAAGATCAGGTAGTCGTTGTAGGTCGGGACGATCGGGCTCGGCTTGAAGATCGGGTTCCTGATGCCGTACTTCGCCATGCCGTCCTTGATCAGGTTGACCTTGAGATGGGCCCAGCCGGCCATCTCGATGGCGCCGCAGAAGGTGATCTCGCCGTCGCCCTGGCTGAAATGCAGGTCGCCCATCGACAGGCCGGCGCCCTTCACATAGACCGGGAAGTAGATGCGCGAGCCGCGCGACAGGTCCTTGATGTCGCAATTGCCGCCATGCTCGCGCGGCGGCACGGTGCGCGCACCCTCCGCCGCCGCCTTGTCGCGGGCCTCGCCCTTCAGCCGACCCATGTGCGCGGTCGGCGCGTAGGGCGGGTTGGCGAGGCCGGGGACGCGGGTCGGGTTGGTGTCGATCAGCGCCTGCTCGCGCTTGTTCCATTTGGCCAGCAGGTCGTGCGACGGCAGGCAGCCGATCAGGCCGGGGTGGATCAGCCCGGCGAAGCGCACACCGGGGATGTGGCGCGACTTGGTGAACATGCCCTCGAAGTCCCAGATCGACTTCTGGGCCAGCGGGAAATGCTCGGTCAGGAAGCCACCGCCGTTCTGCTTGGAGAAGAAGCCGTTGAAGCCCCACTGCTGCTGCGGAAAGGCGCCGATGTCCAGCAGGTCGACGACCAGGAGGTCGCCCGGCTCCGCCCCCTCGACCCCGACCGGGCCGGACAGGAAATGCACCTGGCTGAGATCGACGTCGCGCACGTCGGCGGCATCGTCGTCGTTTTTGATCTGGCCGCCGGTCCAGTCGTAGCATTCCAGGATGAAGTCGTCGCCCGGCTTCACCGTCACCGCCATCGGGATGTCCGGGTGCCAGCGGTTGTGGATCATGTCGTTCTCGTAGGGAGACTGCGACAGGTCGGCCTTGATCAGGGTGTCAGCCATGGTTTGCTCTTCCTTATTGGTGGACTGATTGGTGACGAAGGGGTGGATGCTGCGAGCCCCCTCCCCGGCCCTCCCCCGCTCCGCGGGAGAGGGGGCTTTTGCACATGGCGGCGTCTGTCCCCTCTCCCGCGAAGCGGGGGAGGGTTAGGGAGGGGGCCTCAGGCCGCCAGTTCCCGGAAGCCGTCCGGGAAGGGGTTGGGCTCGATCAGGTCCCGGGTCTCGAAGACCACGTCGAACTGGCCGTCGCGCCGGGCGCGGCCGATGCGGGTGCGGGTCCACAAGTGATGGTTCTCGTGGATGCGCAGCGGCCCGGCCGGCGCCCCGGTGAACTCGATTCCGGGCGAGGCGGCGATGACGCGCGCCACGTCGAAGCTGCCGGCCTTCTCGACCGCCAGCTTCCACAGCCAGGGGCCGAGATAGGCGTTGTGGGTGACGTCGCCGATGACGCTGTCCGCCCCCCACATCGCCTTGAAGGCAGCCACGAAGGCGCGGTTGGCCGGCAGTTCCAGGCTCTGGAAATACTTGGCGCAGGTGAAGGCGCCGGCGATGTAGTCACCGCCGATGCCCATCATCTCGTCCTCGGTGACGCTGTTGGTCATCAGGATCTGGCGGTCCAGCTCGATCCCGGCGGCCTTGAGCTGCTTGTAGAAGGCGACGTTCGAGCCGCCGACGACGATGGCATAGACGACGTCGGGCTTGGCCGCCTTGATCCGCGCGACGATGCCCTCGAAGCGGGTGTCGCCGAGTTCGGCGTAGTCCTCGCCGACGACGCGGCAGCCCTTGGCCTCGATGTGGCGCCGCGCGATGGCGTTCGACGCGCGCGGCCAGATGTAGTCCGACCCGACGAGGAAGAAGCTCTTCGCCCCCTTCTCGCGCATCACCCAGTCCAGCCCGGCCAGGATCTGCTGAGTCGCCTCCTGCCCGGTGTAGATGACGTGGCGGGACTGCTCCAGACCCTCGTAGAAGGTCGGGTAGTAGAGCAGGCCGTCGCGCTTCTCCAGCACCGGCAGCACCTCCTTGCGCGAGGCCGAGGTCCAGCAGCCGAAGATCGCCGCCACCTTGTCCTGCACCAGCAGCTTGTCGGCGCGGGCCGCGAAGGTCGGCCAGTCGCTGGCGCCGTCCTCCTGCACGATCTCGATCCGCCGGCCCAGCACGCCGCCGGACTCGTTGATCTGCTGGATCGCCAGCATCTCCGCCTGGATCGACCCGCCCTCGCTCAGCGCCATGGTGCCGGTGGCGGAATGGAGGATGCCGACCGTCACCGCCTCGTCGGTGACCGCGATGCCTCTCCTGTTCACCGCCGCGGTGGCCGGCGCGCCCGGCGCCAGGCCTTGGGCGCGCCGCGCCGTGCCCGCCGCCATCAGGCGCCCGGCCACCGAGGCGCGGCGGCGCAGCGCCGATTGCAGGCTGACCTCCGCCAGGAAGTTGTTGACCTCGCGGCTCAGCTCGTCGGCGTGGCCGGCGACCTGGGACGCGGCGCCGAGCACCTGCCCGGCCGCCATGCCGGTGTCGGACGCGGCGTCCGACACGCCGACGATGTTGGAGGCCACGCTCTCGGTGCCGCGCGCCGCCTCCTGCACGTTCCGGGCGATCTCGCGGGTGGCCGCCCCCTGCTGCTCGACGGCGGCGGCGATGGCCGAGGCAATCTCGTTGATCTCGGCGATGGTGCCGGCGATGGCGCGGATGGCCTCGACCGCTTCGCCCGTCGCCGACTGGATGGCGCCGACCTGGGTGGAAATGTCCTCGGTCGCCCTGGCGGTCTGGTTGGCCAGCGTCTTGACCTCGCTGGCGACGACGGCGAAGCCCTTGCCGGCCTCCCCCGCCCGCGCCGCCTCAATGGTCGCGTTCAGCGCCAGCAGGTTGGTCTGCCCGGCGATGCCCTGGATCAGCCCGATCACCTGCCCGATCCGCGCGGCGCTGTCGGCGAGGCTCTGCACCACCGCATCAGTCCGGCGGGTGTCGGCCACCGCCTTGCCGGCGATGGCCGCCGACGAGGCGACCTGCCGGCCGATCTCCTGGATCGAGGCCGACAGCTCCTCGGTCGCCGTCGCCACGGTCTGGACGTTCATCGACGCCTGGGCCGAGGATTGCGACATCGCCGCCGACAGCCGGTTGCTGCGCTCGGCAGTGCCGCTCATCGCGGTGGCGGTGTCGGTCATCTCGCCGGCGGCCGAGGAGACGGTCTGCACCAGCCGGCCGACCTTGCCTTCGAAGTCGCGGGTCAGCGCCTCCAGCCGGGCGGCCCGCTCCTCCGTCGCCGTGCGCTCGGCCTCGCGCTGCGCCTCGTGGGCGGCGCGGGCCTCGGCGGCGGCGGCGATGCGGTCGAGGGCGGCGGCGAGGTCGCGCTGCGGATCGCTCCCCGCTCCCGCCGCTTCACCGGCCAGCGCGGCGGCCCGGTCGCCGAGCCGCCGGAGCCCGGCCCCCTGGCCGTGGGCCAGCACGGCGGCGGCGGCGGCCAGCGCGGCCGAGAGGACGAGGCCGGCGGTCGGCACCGCCGATGACCCGGTCAGCGGCGTCGCCACGGCGGTCAGCAGGGCGACCACGGCGCAGGCGGTGGACGCGGACTTGGCGGATGTCATGGCGCATCCTTCTGTGGTGGGAGATGGGGTGCGGGCAGTGGGTGCCCCCACCCCGACCCTCCCCCGCTCACGCAGGGGAGGGAGAACAAAGTCCCCTCCCCCGCCCAGCGGGGGAGGGTTAGGGAGGGGGCAATCCCCGCCGCGCCCTAAACCGAGAGCAACCGCGCGACCTTCGCCTCGTCGACCTGATCGCGGCTGTCCTCGTGGACGATCTCGCCGTTCTCGATCACCAGCACGCGGTCGGCGATGTCGAGCGCGAAGCTCAGCACCTGCTCAGACACGATGATGCCGAGGCCCTTCTCGTCGCGGATGCGGCGCAGGGTGCGGGCCATCTCGCGGATGATCGACGGCTGGATGCCCTCCGTCGGCTCGTCCAGCAGCAACACCTTCGGCTTGGTGGCGAGCGCGCGGGCGATGGCAAGCTGCTGCTGCTGCCCGCCCGACAGGTTGCCGCCGCGCCGGCCCTTCATCTCCAGCAGCACCGGGAACAGCTCGTACAGGTCGCCCGGCACGCTGCGCCCGCCATGGACGCTGAGCCCCGTCTCGATGTTCTCCTGGACCGTCATGGTCGGGAAGATCATGCGGCCCTGCGGGACATAGGCGACGCCCTTCGCCACCCGCTCGTAGCTCTTCAGTCCGGTGATTTCGTCGCCGCCGATGCGGATGGCGCCGGAACGCGTCGGCACGATCCCCATCAGCGACTTCATCAGCGTCGTCTTGCCCATGCCGTTGCGGCCCATGATGGCGACGATCTCGTTGGGCGCCACGGTGAAGTCCAGACCGTGCAGGACCTCGCTCTCACCGTAGGACACGCGGAGTTGATTGACGGACAGCATCTCTTGATCCCCCGCTGAATGGCCTGGATAGACTCAGTGGCCCAGATAGACTTCGACGACCTTGGGATCGTTCTTCACCCGCTCCATGCTGCCCTCCGACAGGATCTTGCCCTGGTGCAGGACGGTGACGCGGTGGGCTATGTCCTCGACGAACTTCATGTCGTGCTCGATCACCAGCACCGAGCGGTTCTGGATGATGCGGTTCAGCAGCTCCGCGGTCTTCTTGCGCTCGTTCACGCTCATGCCGGCGACCGGCTCGTCGAGCATCAGCAGCTCGGGGTCCTGGATCAGCAGCATGCCGATCTCCAGCCATTGCTTCTGCCCGTGGCTGAGATACTCGGCGCGCTGATCGAGATGGTCGGACAGGAAGATCATCTCGGCGATCTCGGCCACCCGCTCGCGCACCGCGGCGTCGCGCTTGAAGGCGAGCGCGCCGAACACGCTGCGCCCGCGGGGGTAGGAGATTTCCAGATTTTCGAACACCGTCAGGTCGTCGTAGATCGACGGGTTCTGGAACTTGCGCCCAACGCCGGCGGTGACGATCTGGTGCTCCTTCATCGCGGTCAGTTCCTTGTTGCGGAACTTGATGGAGCCGCCGGACGCCTTGGTCCGCCCGCAGATGAGGTCGAGCACCGTGGTCTTGCCGGCACCGTTGGGGCCGATGATGACGTGGATCTCGTTGCTGTCGACGTAGAAGGACAGGTCGTTGACCGCCTTGAACCCGTCGAAGGACACGGTCAGCCCTTCGACCGCCAGCAGGTAATCGGTGTTGTTGGCCATGGTCTCCGTCCCTCCTCAGTCGGCGGCGGTGTGGGGCGGGATGATCGGCGCCGCGGCGGCCGGCATCTTGGCCCGGCCGACGGTCGGGCGGCGCAGCCGCGGGGCGATGTATTGCTGGTAGAGCCCGGCCAGCCCGTTGGGGAACATCATCACCACGCCGATGAACAGGGCGCCCATGGCGAACAGCCACAGCTCCGGGAAGCTCTCCGACAGCATGGTCTTGGCCCAGTTGACCAGCAGCGTGCCGTAGACCGCGCCCAGCAGCGACAGCCGGCCGCCGACCGCGCAGTAGATGACCATCTCGATCGACGGCACGATGCCGACGAAGGACGGCGACATGAAGCCGACCTGCAGCGTGAACATCGCGCCGCCCACCGCCGACAGCGCCGCGGCGAAGCAGAAGACGAAGATCTTGAAGTTGGCGACGTCGTAGCCGGAGAAGCGGACCCGGTCCTCCTTGTCGCGCAGCGCCACCAGGATGCGCCCGAGCTTGGAGCGGCGGACAGTGAGGCAGAGCAGGATGCAGCCGATCAGCAGCGCCGCGTTGACGAAGTAGAGCACCAGCTTCGCCTCGTCGGTGCGGATGTCCCAGCCTTTCAGCGTGCGCAGGTCGGTGATGCCGTTGATGCCGCCGGTGTAGCCCTGCTGGCCGACGATCAGGATGGTCAGGATGGCGGCGAAGGCCTGGGTGATGATGGCGAAATAGACGCCGCCGACCCGCCGCTTGAACATCGCCAGCCCGACGATGAGGGCGAGCAGCGCCGGGACCGCCACCACCGCGACGATGGAGAAGGTCAGGCTGTGGAACGGCTCCCAGAACCAGGGCAGCGCCGTCAGCTGGTTCCAGTCCATGAAGTCGGGGATGCCGGGGGTGGACTGGATCTTGGTCGCCTCGGGGCTGGAGGCCTCCAGCTTCAGGAACATCGCCATGCAGTAGCCGCCGATGCCGAAGAAGATGCCCTGCCCCAGCGACAGGATGCCGGCGCTGCCCCAGCACAGCACGAGGCCGAGCGCCACGAAGGCATAGGTCAGGTACTTGCCGACCATGTTCAGCCGGAAGATGTCGAGCCCCAGCGGGAGGACGATCACCAGCAGGGCGGCCAGCAGCAGGATGCCGGCGACGTCGCCGTCGATGCGCCCGAGTAGGCCGTTTTGAGGGTTGCGCGTCATGGTGAAGGACTCCTCAGCGGCGGACTTTGAGGACGAACAGGCCCTGCGGGCGCAGCATCAGGATCACGACGACGGTCAGCAGCGTCAGCACCTTGGCGGTCGAGCCGCTGAGGAAGAACTCCATTGTCGACTGGGCCTGGCTGATGGTGAAGGCCGACGCGATGGTGCCGATCAGGCTCTGGGCGCCGCCGAACACCACCACCAGGAAGGTGTCGACGATGTAGAGCTGGCCCGAGGTCGGGCCGGTCGAGCCGACCATGGTGAAGGCGCTGCCCGCCACCCCGGCGATGCCGCAGCCGAGACCGAAGGTGTAGCGGTCGACCTTCTCGGTGTTGATGCCGACGGCGCCGGCCATCGTGCGGTTCTGCATCACCGCCCGCACGCCCTGGCCCCAGCGCGAGCGGAACATCACGGCGTAAATGACGGCGGTGATGGCCATGGTCAGGCCCATGACGAACAGGCCGTTGATCGGCACCTCGATGGTGTCGGTGACGGCGACCGAGCCCATCAGCCAGTCCGGCAGGACCACGCCGACCTCGCGCGCGCCGAAGACCGAGCGGAAGACCTGCTGGAGGATCAGGCTCAGCCCCCAGGTCGCCAGCAGCGTGTCGAGCGGTCGGCGGTAGAGGAAGCGGATCATCCCCCACTCCACCAGCATCCCCAGCGCCCCGCTGGCGACGAAGGCCAGGATCATGGCGATGAAGAAATAGGCCGGGAACAGCGCCGGCACGGTGCTGGAGATGACGTTGGAGCAGAGATAGGTCACGTAGGCGCCGAGGATCATGAACTCCCCGTGCGCCATGTTGATGACGCCCATCTGCCCGAAGATGATGGCGAGGCCCAGCGCCATCAGCACGAAAACGGAAAAGAGAATGAGCCCCGCGAATCCCTGCATGGCAAAGATCGACCCGAGCTCGGCCAGGCTGTAGCCCTCGAACATGATGGGAACTCCCGTGCGGTGATGCGGCGGAGTGCGAAGGCGGTTGCCCCCTCCCCGACCCTCCCCCTCTTCGAGGGAGAGGGGGGCCAACTGCGAAGCGGCGGCCGTCCCCTCTCCCGCGGCAGCGGGGGAGGGTTAGGGAGGGGGCAACCGAAGCCGACGCCCCCGCCCCTTACTGCCCGCCCCTTACTGGTAGCCCTTCGGGAACGGGTTCGGCTCGATGAGGTCCGCCGTCTCGTAGACGACGTCGAACTGGCCGTCGGGGCGGGCGCGGCCGACGCGGGTCTTGCTCCACAGGTGATGGTTGCCGTGGACGCGGACATAGCCTTCCGGCGCGCCGCTGAACTCGATTCCCTCCGACGCGACGGCGATCTTGTCGATGTCGAAGCTCTGGGCCTTCTCCACCGTCAGCTTCCACAGCCAGGGGCCGAGGTAGCCGGCCTGGGTCACGTCGCCGATGACGCTGTTGGCGCCCCACATCGCCTTGAAGGCGGCGACGAACTTCTCGTTGTTGGGATTCTGCAGCGACTGGAAGTACTTCATGCAGGCGTAGGCGCCGGCGATGTTCTCGCCGCCGATGCCGAGCATCTCGTCCTCGGTGACCGAGATGGTCATCAGCACCTGCTTGTTCAGGTCGATGCCCGCCGCCTTCATCTGCTTGTAGAAGGCGACGTTCGAGCCGCCGACCACCGAGGCGTAGATGACGTCCGGCTTGGTCAGCTTGATCTTGTTGATGACCGAGTTGAACTGGGTGTGGCCGAGCGGGAAATACTCCTCGCCCACCACCTTCTGGCCCTTCATCTCGATGTGCTTGCGGGCGATCTTGTTGGAGGTGCGCGGCCAGATGTAGTCGGAGCCGATGAGGAAGAAGCTCTTGGCGCCCTTCTCCTTGGTCACCCAGTCCAGCCCGGCGAGGATCTGCTGGGTCGCCTCCTGCCCGGTGTAGATGACGTTCTTCGACTGCTCCAGCCCCTCGTAGAAGGTCGGGTAGTAGAGCATGCCGTTGTACTGCTCGAACACCGGCAGCACCGCCTTGCGCGAGGCGGAGGTCCAGCAGCCGAACACCGCCGCCACCTTGTCCTCGACCAGCAGCTTGCGCGCCTTCTCGGCGAAGGTCGGCCAGTCGCTGGCCCCGTCCTCCTGGATCACCTCGATCTTGCGGCCGAGCACGCCGCCCATCTCGTTGATCTGGGCGATGGCCAGCTTTTCGGCCTGCACCGAGCCGGTCTCCGAGATCGCCATGGTGCCGGTGGTGGAATGCAGGATGCCGACCTTCACCGTGCTGTCGGTGACCGCCAGCTTCGTCGTGTTGACGGCGTCCGTCGGCAGCGCCTGGGCCAGCGCGCCGCGCGGCAGCAGCCCGACGGCCGGCAGCGCCGCCATGCCGAGGAGGAGCTTGCGGCGGAGCGGAGACGGCAGCCCGCCAACGGGCTTCCCCGCATCAAACTTGTCTGAGGACATAAAACCTCCTGATGTTCGCCGTTGTCGCCCTGCAACGGCGGCGCGCAAGCAGGCGCGGCCGTCGGACAGGCGGTGATTTTGGGGGGTGGGCGGAACGTTCCGCGTTAGGACAGCCCGATGGTTGGCCGAACAGTGCATCGCAGCAATACGTGGATTTGCGTATAGGGGCGCCGGCCGGCAAATCGTTATAAAATCGCGGGAGACTGGAACCGCCCGAGCGCCCGCAACCACTCGGAAGCGAGTGGAACAGTTGCCTCCACCCGCAAGAAACGACGCAATTCAACTCTGTTGTCTGGCCGATCTGTTCCTGACAGACTGGCGGGGACGAAGGATTTATTAGCGAAAATGCCCGGAAACAGGGCCAAGAAACAATCAGTGAGACAAACATATCCTCAGGAGGGTGAATGGGGCCGATGGCGGGGCGCCAGAGGGTGGTCGCGATCCGGCGGACCTACAACCGGTGGGTCGCCAACCAGACGCTGGAGGATTACGCGCTGCGCTTCACCGCGCGGAAGGCGCGGCGGTGGTCGCCGTTGCGCGTCGCCAACACCGCGCTCGGCTCGATCTCCTTCCTGGCGCTGGAGGCCATCGGCGGGGCGATCACGCTGAGCTATGGATTCACCAACGCGGCCCTCGCCATCCTGGCCGCCGCCGTCCTGATCTTCGCCAGCGCGCTGCCGATCAGCTACTACGCCAGCCGCTACGGCGTGGACATGGACCTGCTGACGCGCGGCGCCGGCTTCGGCTACATCGGCTCCACCATCACGTCGCTGATCTACGCCTCCTTCACCTTCATCTTCTTCGCCATCGAGGCGGCGATCATGGCGACGGCGCTGGAGATGGTCTTCGGCCTGCCGCTGGCCGCCGGCTACGTCGTCAGCTCGCTTCTGGTCATCCCGCTGGTGGCCTACGGCTTCACCGTCATCAGCCGCCTCCAGCTGTGGACCCAGCCGCTGTGGCTGGCGCTGCACGCCCTGCCCTTCCTGTTCATCGCCGTCCAGGATCGCGAGGCCTTCGACGCCTGGACCGGCTTCACCGGCCAAGCAGGCGACGCCGGCGGCACCTTCGACCTGATGCTGTTTGGTGCTGCGGCGTCGGTGGTGTTCTCGCTGCTGGCGCAGATCGGGGAGCAGGTGGATTTCATCCGCTTCCTGCCCTACGACCCCGCCGCCACCGGCGCCAAGCGGCTGCGCTGGTGGGCGGCGCTGATCGCCGCCGGGCCGGGCTGGATCGTCATCGGCACGATCAAGCTGCTGCTCGGCTCCTTCCTGGTGGTGCTGGCGCTGCAGAACGCCGTGCCGCTGGAGATGGCGGCGGAGCCGACGCGGATGTACCTCGTCGCCTTCCAGTACGTGACGCCGTCGCCGCAGGTCGCCCTCGGCCTGACCGGCCTGTTCGTCGTGCTGTCGCAGCTCAAGATCAACGTCACCAACACCTACGCCGGCTCCATCGCCTGGTCGAACTTCTTCTCGCGCCTGACCCACAGCCATCCCGGCCGGGTGGTGTGGGTGGTGTTCAACGTCGTCATCGGCCTGATGCTGATGGAACTCGGCATCTACAAGACGCTGGAGCCGGTGCTCGGGCTCTATTCCAGCGTCGCCGCCTCCTGGATCGGGGCGCTGGTCGCCGATCTGGTGGTGAACAAGCCGCTGGGCCTCAGCCCGCGCCACGTCGAGTTCAAGCGCGCCCACCTCTACGACATCAACCCGGTGGGCGTCGGCGCCATGCTGATGGCGACGGTGCTGTCGATGCTGGCTTTCCTCGACGCACTGGGGCCGACGCTGAAGGTCTGCGCGCCCTTCCTTGCCTTCGGCACTGCCTTCGCCGCCGCCCCGGCCATCGCCTGGGCGACGCGCGGCGGCACCTACATCGCGCGCCGCCCCTTCGACGACTGGAACGGTGCGGAGGTGGTCCGCTGCTGCATCTGCCAGCACGCCTTCGAGACGGAGGACATGGCCCACTGCCCGGTCTATGCCGGGGCGATCTGCTCGCTCTGCTGCTCGCTGGACGCCCGTTGCGGCGACGGCTGCAAGACCGACGCCCGGCTGGGCGTGCAGCTGCGCCGCGCGCTCGACGCCGTGCTGCCGCCGCGGGCCGCGACGGCGCTGAAGTCCCGGCTCGGCCATTATCTGGGCGTCCTGCTGATGCTGGCGCTGGCGGTCGGCGCGGTTCTGGCGCTGGTCTACGTCGAGGTCGCCTCGGTCAACGCCGAGGCGCAGGCGCTGATTGGCAGCACGCTGTGGAAGGTCTTCTTCATCCTGATGATCGTCGCTGGCGTCGCCACCTGGCTGTTCGTGCTGGCGCGCGAGAGTCGCAAGGTGGCCCAGGAGGAGACGCAGAAGCAGACCGCCCTGCTGATCCGGGAGATCGAGGCCCACGAGCGCACCGACGCTCAGCTCCAGAAGGCGAAGGAGGCGGCGGAGGCGGCCAACCTCGCCAAGAGCCGCTATCTGGTCGGCATCGGCCACGAGTTCCGCACGCCGCTGAGCGCCATCTTCGGCTACGCGCAGATCCTGGAGCGCGACCCCGCCATGCCGCCGCACCGGGTCGACGCCGTCCGCGTCATCCGGCGCAGCGCCGAGCATCTGGCCGGCCTGCTCGACGGGCTGCTCGACGTGTCGAAGATCGAAAGCGGCCGACTGCAGCTGAACCGCGGGGAGGTCCGCTTCGGCGACCTGCTCGACCAGCTCGTCGGCATGTTCCACCTGCAGGCGGAGGCCAAGGGCATCGCCTTCCGCTTCGACGCGCCGGAGGACCTGCCGCCGGTCGTCTTCACCGACGAGGGGCGCATCCGCCAGATCCTCATCAACCTGCTGTCCAACGCCATCAAATTCACAGACTCCGGCTCGGTCTGCCTGCGCGTGCGCCACCGCAGCCAGATCGCCGAGTTCGAGGTGGAGGACACCGGCCCCGGCATCGCCGAGGCCGACCGCGAGCGCATCTTCGAACCGTTCGAGCGCGGATCGGCCGCCAACCCGATGGTGCCCGGCATGGGCCTCGGCCTGACCATCACCAAGCTGCTGACCGAGGTGATGGGCGGCGAGATCACCGTGACCAGCACGCCCGGCAAGGGCAGCCTGTTCCGGGTGCGGCTGATGATGTCGGCGGCGATGCTGTCCGCCGCCGCAAGCCAGCCCGACCACCCGATCCGCGGCTATAGCGGGCCGCGCCTGACCGTGCTGGTCACCGACGACGACCTCGCCCACCGCAACCTGCTGGCCGATCTGCTGGCGGAGCTGGGCTTCACCGTGTTCAAGGCGACCGACGGGCCGACCTGCCTCGCCATGGCGGAGTTGCACCGGCCGGACATCCTCCTGCTCGACATCTCCATGCCCGGCATGAACGGGCTGGAGGTGGCGCGGCGGCTGCGCGCCGCCGGCCACAGCGACACCACCATCATTCTGGTGTCCGCCGACACGCGGGAGGACCGCGCCGGTCCCGGCCCCGACGGCGACCAGCCCCACGACGGCTTCGCCGCCAAGCCGGTGTCGATCCCGAAGCTGCTGGCCTGCATCGGCCGGCTGCGCGGCGTCGAGTGGGAGTACGAGGCGCCGACCGACACCGACGCCGGGTCGCCTGTCTTCGCCCCGTCGGAGCTGCCGCCGCAGCACCACATCGCCGAGCTGATCCATCTCGGCCGCATCGGCTACGTGCGCGGCATGCAGGCCAAGCTCGCCGAGATCGCCGCCGCCCATCCGGAGCTGGAACGCTTCGTCGGCCGCATGCGCACGCTCGTCAGCAATTACGACCTCAACCAGTATATGGCCGCGCTGGAGGCAGTGTACCGCGATGACAAGCCCCGCCATGACAACTCCCGCCATGACGAGTCCAGCCATGACGATGAAGCCCGTAACCAAACCGCGTGACGTCGTCCTGGTCGTCGACGATTCACCCGAAGCCCTAAGCTTCCTGACCGACGCGCTGGAGGAGGCCGGGGTGACCGTGCTGGTGGCGCTGGACGGCCGCAAGGCGCTGGCCCTGCTGGAGCAGGTGACCCCCGACGTGATCCTGATGGACGCGATCATGCCGGGGCTGGACGGTTTCGAAACCTGCCGGCAGCTCAAGCGCAGCAGCCAGGTCGCCCATGTCCCGGTGATCTTCATGACCGGGCTGACCGAGACGGAGCACATCCTGAAGGGCTTCGCCGCCGGCGGGGTCGATTACGTCACCAAGCCCATCGTCGCCGAGACCCTGATCGCCCGCATGTACGCCCACCTCGCCAACGCCCGCGTCGCCCAGAGCACGCGGGCGGCGCTGGACGTCACCGGCCGCACCCTGCTGGCCGCCAACCACCGCGGCGAGGTGCTGTGGTGCACGCCGCAGACCACCCGCATGCTGGAGGCCGCCTTCGGCACCGCCGCCGGGGGGGACGGCGTCTCCTTGCCGGAGGAGGCGCGGCGCTGGCTGGCCGACCGCCAGGCCGGCGGCCCCGGACGCAAGCCCGACAGCGTGCTAATCGCCACCGGCGCGGACGGCCGCCGCCTGCGCCTCAGCCCGGTCGGCCAGACCGGTCCTGACGAAATCCTCCTTCAACTGGCCGAGGAGTCCGGGGCCGGCGAGGACACCCAGCTCAAGAACAAGCTGTCCCTGACGCCGCGCGAGGCGGAGGTGCTGATGTGGGTCGCCAACGGCAAGCCCAACCGCGACATCGCCGAAATCCTCGGCCTCAGCCCGCGCACGGTCGACAAGCATCTGGAGCAGATCTACGCGAAGCTCGGCGTCGAGAATCGCGCCGCCGCCGCCGCGATGGCGGTGCGGGCGCTGAACGGCCGGTAGGAGGCCTCAGCCGGTCAGCCGGACATAGACGGCCGGCAGAATCTCGGGAAGCCGCTCCACCCGGTCGACCGGCAGCACGTTGCGCCGGCCGAAGATGCCGTGATGCGTTTGCGGATCGCCCCCCAGCGCCACGCAGACCACGTCGATGCCCCGCCCGGCCAGCTCCCGCACTGCCTTGCGGGCGTCCTCCACCAGATGGCGGAGATCGGGGCAGTCGATGTCGGACGGCTCACCGTCGGTGACCAGCAGCAGCAGGCGGCGCAGCGTCGGCTGAGCGGCGAGCGTCGTGCCGGCGTGGCGGATCGCCGCCCCCATCCGCGTCGACCAGCGCCCGTCCAGCCCGGCGAGGCGCCCGCGCGCCGCCGCGTCGTAGGGCTCGGCGAAGCGCTTGACCGGCAGCCAATGCACCGCCTCCCGCCCGTCGGAACGGAAGGCCGCCAGGGCGAAGCGGTCTCCGGCCGCGGCCAGCGCGCCGGCCAGCAGGTCGGCCGACCGGCGTTCGAGGTCCAGCACCGTGCCGTCCTCCACTGAGTCGTTGGTGGAGTGCGACGCGTCGAGCAGCAGCAGGACCGACAGGTCGCGGCCGTGGCGCCGCACCCGCCGGTAGACGCGCAGGTCCGGGACGTGGCCGTGGCGTCGGGCCGCGCTCGCCGCGACGCAAGCGTCGAGGTCGAGATCGTCCCCGTCCTTCTGTCGCCGCAACCGCACCGGCCGCCCCACCACCGCGTGGCGGACCAAGGCGCGGACCCGCTGGACGAGGCGGGGATCGGCGGGCGCGTCCAACGGCGGTCCATGCTCCGGAAGGGCCTCGATCACCTGGACGAAGTCGGGCCGGTGCAGGCCGATGCGGTGGTCCCATTCCGGGTAGCGCGCCACCGGCCGCAGAGCGGCGGTTTCGGCGACGGCGAGCGGGGCCGACGACGGTGACGCCTGCGGCGGTCCATTCCGGCGGGCCCCCTCGCCTTCCACAGGCTCCGGCCGAACCGCCTCCAGCGGGTCGTCGGCGTCGCGCGGCGGCTCCGGCGAGGTGTCGTAGAGCCAGAGACCTGCGTTGTCGTCGCGGTAGGCGGGGTCGACGCGGTGCCCCCGGGCATTGATGTGAACCCGCGTCTTGCCAAGGTCGCCGGCCAGATCGCCGCCGAGCCGCAAACTGAACTCCGGATCGTCCCAGCGCTCCGGCCGCTCGAAGAACCGGCGCTGCCCCTTGTCGATCCAGGCATTGCCGTCCCGGTAGCCGGGGTCGAACAGGGCGCGCGCCAGCCGTTCCAGCAAGTCCGCCGCCATCAGCGACGGCGAGGGTTCGACGCGATGGAACGGCGCCCACAGCCGCCGCAGGCCGGGCAGGCGCCGCATCGCCAGATGCTCGACCCGCGCGTCCTCGACCAGCGAGACGACGATGGTCAGCAGCGGCTTCAGCCCCTTGGCCGGCCAGGGGCGCGAGAACTTACGATGCGCCCCGACATGCGCCAGCGCCGCCCGGTAAAGATCCAGGGAGGGCCAGACCGCCGGCAGCCGGACGAGGTCGGCGTCGAAGCGGGGCCGCAGCGCCGCCGGGTCGCCCTCCCCGACCAGGGGCCGCAAGGGCGGATCGCTTCCCCACAGCGCCGCCCCGTAGGCCCTCAGCCGCCGCTCGACATCGGCCAGGGCGATGTCACCGTCCATAGCCGGTCAGAAGCAGGCGCCGACCGCCGCCGCCAGCGCGTCGCGCAGGTCGGGGTCGTCGGTCAGCGGCAGGACGATGGCCATGCGGCAGGCGGCCTCGGGCGCCACGCCGCGGGCGATCAACCGGCCGGCGTGAATGAGCATGCGGGTCGAGGCGCCCTCCTCCAACCCGCGGCCGCGCAGGTTGCGGCTGCGTTCCGCCACCGCCACCACGCGCCGGGCCATCGCCGGTTCGATCCCGGCCTCGTGCGCGACGATCTCGGCCTCGATGGCGGCCGCCGGATAGCCGAACTCCAGCGCGGCGAAGCGCTGCTTGGTGGATTCCTTCAAATCCTTCGCCACGCTCTGGTAGCCGGGATTGTAGGCGACGACGAACTGGAAGTCGGGGTGGGCGGTCAGCAGTTCGTTGCGCTTGTCGAGCGGCAGCGCCCGCCGGTCGTCGGTCAGGGGATGGATGACGACCGTGGTGTCGGCCCGCGCCTCGACGACCTCGTCGAGGTAGCAGATGGCGCCGTGGCGCACCGCCAGGGTCAGCGGCCCGTCCTGCCACACCGTCCCCTCCGCCTCCAGCAGGTAACGGCCGACGAGGTCGGAGGCGGTCAGGTCCTCGTTGCAGGCCACGGTGACGAGCGGGCGGCCGAGCCGCCACGCCATGTGCTCGACGAAGCGGGTCTTGCCGCAGCCGGTCGGCCCCTTCAGCATCACCGGCAAGCGGTCGGCGTGCGCCGCCTCGAACAGGGCGATCTCGTCGCCGGCCGAGCGATAGTAGGGTTCCCGCACGATCCGGTAGCTGTGGAGCGCCATGCCGTCCGCCTTTCGCAAAGCGCTTGCCGGGGCTCAGCGGTGCGCCGGTTCGTCCGCCGGGATGCCGTCGATCGGGCATTCGGGCGTTCCGACCGTCGGGCGGGTGAAGGATTCGACCATGGCCCGCGTGCCCTCGGGATCGCTCACCCACTGGCGATAGAAGTCGTAGGGGCAGGCCGCCTCCCCTTTCACCCCGTCGTGGCTGTTGATCATGCCGGTGTAGCCGCGGTGGACCAGCTTGAAGAGGTGGTTTTCCGACTGGCCGTGCTTGCGGAAGTCGCGGATCAGCGACTTGGAGAGCTGGGCGTACTGGATGCCGTACTCCTCCTCGCCGCATTCGCCCAGTGTGCGGCCGTCGAAGCCGACGATGGCGGAATGGCCGAAGTAGGAATAGACGCCGTCGAAGCCGGCGGCGTTGGCCACCGCGACGTAGGTGTTGTTGGCCCAGGCCATCGCCTTGGCCATCAGCACCTGCTGGTCCTTGGCCGGGTACATGTAGCCCTGGCAGCGGACGATCAGCTCCGCCCCCTTCATCGCGCAGTCGCGCCAGATCTCCGGATAATTGCCGTCGTCGCAGATGATCAGGCTGATTTTCAGCCCCTTCGGCCCGTCCGACACATAGGTGCAGGTGCCGGGGTACCAGCCCTCGATCGGCACCCAGGGCATGATCTTGCGGTATCTCTGCACGATCTCGCCCCGGTCGTTCATCAGGATGAGCGTGTTGTAGGGCGCCTTGTGCGGATGCTCCTCGTGCCGCTCGCCGGTGAGTGAGAAAACGCCCCACACCTTCGCCTTGCGGCAGGCGGCGGCGAAGATATCCGTCTCGTCACCGGGGATGGTCGCGGCGGTCTCGTACATCTCCTTGGAATCGTACATGATTCCGTGGGTGGAATATTCGGGGAAGATCACGAGGTCGAGGCCGGGCAGACCGGTCTTCATGCCGATCAGCATGTCGGCGATCTTCTGCGCGTTCGCCAGCACCTCCGCCTTGGTGTGAAGGCGCGGCATCTTGTAATTGACGACGGCGACGCCGACGGTGTCGTTGCTGCTGGTGATATCGCCGTGGATCATCTCAATCTCCCTTGCGTGACGGGGGCACGGGGCGGCGCGCGCGGGAAGCGGGCTGAGCATCCGGCTTCCGCATTGTTTTCGCACGCTTTCTTGTCCCAACCGATCATCGGGGAGCGGCGGATGGACGGGAATACGCGATTCCCCGTATGGCCGGCGCGGCGCGCGGGCGGAAACGGTGCGATGCCGCTCCGGGGGCAACCTATACGCAGGTATGGATGGCGCGCCCTGGCCAAGCTGTTGAAATGGAACGCCCGCGACGGACGTGCTTGAGGAGGCGGGCCCCGGTTGGAGTGCGATGTCGTGTTGAGCGTTCCCACCATCTGTGTCGTCGACGACGACGAAGGCGTCCGCGAGAGCCTCGGCAATTTCCTGCGCTCGGCCGGCATGCGGGTCCGCAGCTTCGCCACGGCGGAAGCGTTCCTCGCCTACGTGGGGGACGCCGACTGCCTCGTCACCGACCTGAACCTCAAGGGCATGGATGGATTCAGCCTGCAGATGGTGCTGCTGCAATTGGGCCGCCGCCCGCCCGTGATCGTGATGACCGCCTTTGCGACGCCGGCGGTGCGCAGCCGCTCGCTGGCGCTGGGGGCCTGTGCCTTCATGACCAAGCCGCTCGACCCGGAAACCCTGCTCCTCCTCATCGAGGACGCCCTCTCGACACGCCAGGGGACTCCCGAACCATGACCGGAACGGTGCCGCAGGGCGGCACACCCATCCGGAGGTACGACCTCGACGGCTTTGCCGCCGGGGAGCGGACGGGCTACCATGCCGCGGCCGGCCGCGCGCTGCGGCGGCGCGGGGACGTGACGGAGGAACCCATGGGGGATCGCACCATCGTCGACGGCGGCAGGTCCACGGACGCCGCCCCCACTCCGGCCATCCCCACCCAGGAAGGCCCCGCCCTGGTCTGCATCATCGACGACGACGCCGACGTGCGCTGCGCGATGGAGAGCCTTCTGCGCTCCGCCGACTATCGGGTTCTGGCCTTCGCCGCTCCGGAGGCGTTTCTGGCCTGCGCGGAGGCGGCGGACGCCGCCTGCCTGCTGCTGGACGTTTATCTCGACGGCGCCGACGGGTTGGAGGTGCAGCAGGCGCTGCACGACCGGTCCATCGCCGTGCCGGTGGTGCTGATGACCGGCCAGGGCGACATCCCGATGACGGTGCGCGGCATGAAGGCGGGCGCCGTCGATTTCCTGACCAAGCCCTTCGCCGAGCAGGACGTGCTGCAGGCGGTCGGCGAAGCGGTGGCGCTGGACGGCCGCCGCCGATCCGCGCGCGGCGAGGACGACGCGGTGCGCACCCTCTACGCCACCCTGACCCCGCGGGAACGCGACGTGATGGGGCTGGTCACCGCCGGGCTGATGAACAAGCAGGTGGCGGCCAAGCTGGCTTTGAGCGAGGTCACGGTGAAGATCCACCGCGGCAACCTGATGCGCAAGATGCACGCCCAATCGCTGGCCGACCTCGTGCGGATGGCCGAGACCCTGGGCGCCCGCGAGCGCACCGTCACCCGCTACGGCGCGACGGGCTGAGGTCCCTCGCCGCCGATGCCACCGGCGGGGAGGGCGCTGCCGCCGGCAGGGCAAAGCACGGCGTGGCGCCCGGCGCGCCGTTGGCTGCCCACAGCCGGCCGCCATGCTCCTCCACCATCGTCTGGCCGATCGACAAGCCCAGCCCCATCCCCTCCTCCTTGGTCGAGAAGAAGGGCTCGAACATCCGCGCCAGCACCGCCTCCGGAGTGCCCGGAGCGGTGTCGGAGACGCTGAAGGTCACCGCCGCCGCGCCTCATCGAGCGCATGTTCGGACGCCTCAAGGATTTCCGGCGCATCGCCACCCGTTACGACTGCTCCGCCACCAACTTCATGGCCGTCGTCCAGATCGTGGCAACCGTGGCCTACTGGCTATGAGTCCGGACCCTAGCGTCTTAAAAGTGGCGCCTGCCGACACTTTTCTGACACGGAAAAATGCCGAAACCAGCCTATAATTCAACGCATAAGCAAATTTTCCGCACGCTTCTCCGGAGGGAGGGACCCCCGGAGAAGCGCTCTCAAACATTACCACTGATCGCGGTCTATGCGTTCCACCGGAAGCCCAGCCGCCTTCCACGAGTCTATACCGCCCCGGTACCAGCCGACGTTGGCGTAGCCGAGGCGCTGGGCACGCAGCGCAGCATTGTAGGACAGCCAGCACTCCGAACTCAGGCAATAGAAAACCACCGGCTTGGTTTTGTCGCCGCCAGTCAGTTCATCCAAGCGCTTCGCCATGCGCGCTTGGGTCGCGTCGTCGAAGCCGGCGCCCTGTCCTGCGCCGCTCAGCCACACGGAGCCGGGCAGCGCGTTAACCCAGGCGCCGGTCAGCACATTGATCAAGATCGGCTTGCTATTGCCCTGGAGCGATTGGGCAAGGGCATGGGTAGCGACCACCTTGGCACCGGGCAAGATGACCGGAGTCGGCGCATGATAACTGCCCTTGCGAATGACATCCTGAGGTGCAACCCCCCAGTCCTTATCCTCGGCGCTGAAAGGACGCGCTTCAGGCTGCGACGACAGCTGGGGCACTGGTTGATTAGAGGTGCTCGAAGCTTGGCAAGCAGCAAGAAAAAGTGACGATGCAGCGATAACAAATGCAAGCCTTCGCATAATCACAGAGGCTCCTCTTCCTGAGAACCAGCAAAACATCATTGTTTTGAGTTGCACTCTTAGCTTGACGCCTTGGTCAGCGCGAGATCGGCACGGCCACGGCCGGTGATGACCTGCCCCTCCATCGCACCCGGCTTCGACATCGAGTGCGCCTCAACTCGACCGGACGCTGCATCGAAGAGGATGCTGTAGCCGCTATTCGTGACTTCAATGTCGATGTCGGTCGGACGCCCGCGCCCGTTTGAACGCTCGCTGGCGGTGTAGCCCTTCGCCTTGAGGGTGCTGTTACTCGATCCCTTGGTCACGCTCTCGATGGCAAGAGTGATCTTCACGCCACCAGTGCCAGCCCCGCTTGCGCTGCCGTTCCAGATACCGGCGAGTTCTTTGGCGACGTTGGCCAAGCGCGGATCACCGGAGGCAACCGATGGATCGATGGTCGTACGGAAGTCAGAGCCGATGATTTTCGTCTCACCGTCCGCCCCGGACGTGGTCTGGCAGGCCGACAGCGCGGCAGCGGCGAGCAACAGGCCGATGGCGCTGAAACGACCCAAACCGTTCAAGGTACGCATTTATGTAAAATCCTGTTCTTCTAACCGACATTATCACTCGGAAAGCGGAATCTGCAATTTGGAGGCGCGACAGTCAAGCCAAATACATTATTGAATAGTTCTTGATCTTATTACTCAGCCTTGGATATTTCCGAGGTTCCGATATGCGCCACAACAAAATCTGGAGTCCGCGGGCGAACACCAACTGCGTGTTCCAGAACGCCTTTGAGAACGATACCAGTATTCGGATCATACCAAAGCAGATAGCGGCCGTGGGTGCGCCGAAGCAGCATTTTGTAAGCACGCTCGATAACATAGGTATCGAACGTACCCGCTGGTGTTGTCAGGCGTTCAGAGCGCAGAACTGTAATCGTCTCCTCGATTTCCGTTGAAAACTTTTTATCGATGTCGTCATCCCCGGTGAGGATCAGATCATGATCCGCTACGGCTTGCTTGTTAACTTCCAGGGGCCATAGCTTCGCCATGGCTTGCCGGAACCTCTCGGCGCGCGGTTGGTCCGTGCGGGACATGCTGTAGATGCGAGTTTCGGTTGTTGTGCCTACAGCGTACACGCACGTATCATCATGCCGATCCAGGGCGGTGGCGGTGCGGCCATCTTGGAATGTGATGGTCGTACCCTTGGCCGGGCAGCGAAAGGCGGCTGGCGCCAAGCTCACAGGCTCTCCGGGGGGGACCGTTGGTTTTGTGGCCGCGGTCTGGCAGGCCGACAGGGCGACAGCCAACAGGGGGACCGCAGCAAAGCGATTCAAGCCACGCATCGAGCACATTTCCCAAAAATCCTTTTTATATGAATTCCGCAGTTTGGCTGGCAGATTCGGCATTAAGCGATGCCATACGCCGAACAATGAAAATGCATAAGATCACACAGATTCCTTAGCCATCTATGTTGAATACACACAAAAATATCCTTTACTGTTATTCCTATCGGGTGGATTCCCATGAACCGCAACACTCAGATTTCAACAAACCTGTCGATGCAAGGCTGCACTCAACCTCCCTCTTCCGTTGCGTCGCGCAGCCTCCCCTCAATGTACTGGACCATCACCGAAAATGCTGTATTTGGCGCAGCTTCCGTTGCCAGGTCCACGAGAAACTCGTCGTGTCGTTTTTTCCGCTTGCCCGCGTGGCGCTGATCGGGGTTCCGTCGGCCATTCGATGAACGACTTCTTTATGAAGGCTTCCTCGACGAGATCGCCGACGCCGGCGGCCGGGACCCCTTTGCCCTGCGGATGGATGGCGCTTCTGAAGGACAAGCCGCGCCACCGCAATCTGCTGGAGACCGTGGGGGCGATATCCGGCGGCTGGAAGCGCGGCCCCTGCGAGGTGAATGGGAGGCGGCGGGCGCGCGGCGTCTCCATGGCCTCGCCCTTCGGGTCGGAGACCGCGGCCATTGCCGAGGTGTCGGTCCGGGACGGCGAGACCCAGGTCCACAATGTCTGGGTGGCCCTCGACCCCGGCAGCATCGTCAACCCGGCCATCGTGACATCACAGGTGGAGTCCGCCGTGGCGCTGGGCCTGTCGGCCACCCTGTTCGAGGGATGGTCTACAAGGACGGGGGCCGCCGGTCGCACAATTTCGACGACTGTCCCATCCCGGCGCGCCGCTCGATGCCCGCGTGCGTGTCCAGATCGTGGAGAGCGGCACCCCGATGGGCGGTGTCGGCGAACGCAGCCTGCCCGGCGTGCCGCCGGCGGTGGTGAACGCGGTGGCGGCTCCGACCAGCCAACGCATCCGCAGCCTTCCGCTGGCGAAAAACCGGATCGGGGTCTGAGGCTGGTCCGTCGGCGTGAGTGTTTGGAAACGTGGTTTTCATGACATTCACGCCGCCTCCTGCTTGTCCGAGACTTCGGACATTCGCCGATCCCCGCCGCCTGTCGATCGGCCGGGCGCCAGCGCTCCCATCGTCGGGGGCGCTCACCCCCGATGGTCCGCGCCGTCCGGGATGGACCTGCAACGGGACTCCTCCATGGCCTTCCTCAACGTTCCATCTAGGGCGCCCCTCTATCGGCTGGCCCTCGGGTCCTTCGCCGTCGGGACCGAGAGCGTCATGATCGCGGCGATCCTGCCGGACATCGCCGCCGACCTGTCGGTCAGCGAGTGGGGGGCTGCCTGCTGGAGTTCGCCCCGGCGGAGTGACGCCGCGCGCACGGAAAAGGGCCGCCCGGCGACACCCCGGCGGCCCTTTCCGCGTCCGCTCCGGTCAGACCGGGATCGGATTCTCGGCGATGTAGCTGTTGAATCCCATCACCAGAGCGTGCTCGTTCGGGCCGGCGTTGTCGCGCATGGGACGGGCGCTTTCGACGATGGCCTCCTCCGCGTCGGTGGCCAGCGCGGCCATCGTCTGTTCGATGAAGGCGTCCAGCGGCATGGCGCGGGGGTCGTCGCCTTTCCTGATCAGGTCGGTGTTGACCCAGGGCGGCGCGATTTCCTGCACGGTGACGCTGGTGTCGCGCAGCATGAAGCGCTGGGACAGCGTGTAGCTGTGCAGCGCGGCCTTGCTGGCCGAATAGACCGCCGTGCTGGCCAGCGGCGTGAAGGCGAGCACCGAGGTGTTGTTGACGATCACCGCCCGCGGCTGCGCCTTCAGATGCTCGATCAGCGCCGAGGTCATGCGGATCGGGCCGAGGAGGTTGGTGGCGAGGATCGCCTGCGCCTGTGCGTCGTCCATGGGGCCGGAGGCGTCGTCGAACGGCATGATGCCGGCGTTGTTGATCAGCACGTTCAACGTCGGGTTCTCGGCGATCAGCCGCTCGGCCGCGGCCTTGATGCTGGCTGGGTCGGCGATGTCCAGCTCGACGGCCGTCATGCCGGGGTTGGCGGCGGTCACCTCATCGAGAAGGCCTTTGCGCCGGCCAGCGATGATGACCTGATTGCCCAACTTGTGGAAGGCCTCGGCCAGCCCGCGGCCGATGCCGGAGGTTGCGCCGGTGATGACGATGGTGTTGCCGGTGAGTTGCATGGTTCCGTGTCCGTCCGCTTGGAAAATGGGCGAGCGGGCGCGTTTAGGGAAGGCGAAGCATTCCCAGGAAAAACGCCGTCTCTGTTGATGGAAAGGGCTACCGCAGCCGAATCTTCGCGGGAGCCATATCCAGGTGTTAGGAAAGGAGCGACGCCTGTCGGGCGTTCACTCCAGCGCCGACAGGCGGCCGCTCTCCACCGCGCGGCGGACCACCTGGGGCGGCTGGCCGTAGGCGCGCAGGAAGGCGCGGCGCATGCGCTCGCGGTCGGCGAAGCCGGTCTCGCGGGCGATGATGTCCATGGAGTGGCGCCCTTCCTCCATCATGACGCGCGCCGCCTCCAGCCGCAGATGCTCGACGGCCTTGGCCGGGGTCTGGCCGGTCTCCTGGCGGAACAGGCGGCTGAACTGGCGCGGGCTGAGAGTCGCCGCCTCCGCCAGTTCCTCGACAGACAACTCGTTCTTAAGGTTCTCTTTGGCGTAGACCAGCACCCGCCGGACCCGGTCGGAGCGCGGCTCCAGATCCAGCAGGGCGAAGAATTGCGACTGCCCGCCGGGACGGCGCAGGTAGACCACCAGCTTGCGCGCCACCTGCTTGGCGACCTCGGCTCCGAAATCGTCCTCGACCAGCGCCATGGCGAGATCGATGCCGGCGGTCATCCCGGCGGAGGTCCAGACGGAGCCGTCAACGCTGAAGATCCGGTCCTCCTCCACCTTCACCTTGGGATAGAGGCGCTGGAGCTTGCGGGCGTGGTTCCAATGGGTGGTGGCGCGGCGCCCGTCGAGCAGGCCGGCCTCGGCCAGCACATAGGCGCCGGTGCAGATGCCGGCGATCCGCCGCGAGGTGGCGGCGGCGTCGCGCAGATAGCTGAGCAGGCCGGGTGTGGAGGGTTTGACCCGCAGCGACCCGATGGTGATGGTCGTGTCGTGGAAGCCGTCACCGAACGGGTCGGTGTCGATGGCGAAGCCCAGCGAGTTGCGCACCGGCCCTCCCCGCTCCGACAGCACATGGACCCGGTAGGCCGGGCGGTCGAGCACGAGATTGGCCATCTCGAAGGCCGACAGCGCGGCCATGCCCATCACCTGGAAATCGTCGAACACCACGAATCCGATGGTGAGCATGTCCCTCTCCGCCTCGCCGCCCTGTCCCGTTCCGACGCCGCAGGCCCTGACCTTTAACCGCCGGGTGCTTGCGCGCCGGGCACAGAGTATGCGGTGGCGCGATTGGCTGGAATGTCAAAGACACCACGATTCCAGCCATGCCCGTGGAACGGGCCGTCTGGTTTTGCCTGGATCGGTGGCCGGAATCGCGCCGCTCCCCCGGCCGGACGGCCGGGTGGGACCCCATACTCAGCCGTTGATCGCTGGTTGCGGAATGGCTGCCTCAGACCCACCCTCCGCGAAATGGCAGGCGACGTGATGGCCCGGCGACAACGCCCGCATGGCCGGTGACTCGCGCCGGCAGACGTCGGCGGCGATCGGGCAGCGGGTGTGGAAACGACAGCCCGGCGGCAGATCGTAGGGGCTGGGCGTGTCGCCGGTCAAACCCGGCCCGGCGGGAGCGGACGGACCGTCGATGCGCGGGGCGGCGTCGAGCAGGGCACGGGTGTAGGGATGGGCGGGCCGGCGCCACAGGCTGTCGCGGCCGCCCAGTTCGACGATCCGGCCGAGATACATCACCGCCACGCGATCGGAGACATACTCCACCACCGACAGGTCATGGCCGATGAACAGGAAGCTGACGCCCAGCGTCCGCTGGAGGTCGGTCAGCAGATTGAGGATCTGCGCCTGGACCGAAACGTCGAGCGCCGAGACGGGCTCGTCCAGAACCACGACCTTCGGCTCCAGCGCCAGCGCGCGAGCGATGCCGATGCGCTGGCGCTGGCCGCCGGAGAACTCGTGCGGCCGACGCTGCGCCGCCCCGGGCGGCAGCCCCACCTTGCCCAGCAGGTCGGCGACGCGCGCGCGCCGCTCGGCCCGGGTGCCGATGCCGTGGATATCCAGCGGCTCGGCCAGCAGGTCGCCGACCGTCCAGCGCGGATCGAGCGAGGCCGCCGGGTCCTGCAACACCATCTGGAGGTCGCGCCGCGCCGCGCGCATCCGCCGCCGCGAGGCGTGGGTGATGTCCGTGTCCCCCAACCGGATGGCGCCGGCGCTGGGGTCGAGCAGCCGGACCACCGCCCGCGCCAGCGTCGATTTCCCGCAGCCGGATTCGCCGACGATGCCCAGCGTCTCGCCGGGCGCCAGTTCGAAGGACACGTCGTCCAGCGCGTGGACCACGCCGCGCGCCGTCCGATACTCGACGGACAGCCCGCTCACCCGCAGCACCGGGGTGGCGGCGACGGGGGCGGAAACCGCGGGCGTGGCGAGGGCGGCGTCAGGGGGCATGGGTCTCTCCCGCATGATGGCAGGCGACAAGGCCGCTTCCGGCCCGCCGCGGCGGCGGAACGGCCTGGACACAGCGTTCGTCGGCCAGCGGACAGCGCGGAGCGAAGGCGCAGCCGGGGGGCATCGCCGCCAGCGCCGGCACGGTTCCGGGAATTTCGGCCAGACGCTCCCGCACCGCGCCGGCCGCTCCGGCCCCGGCTCTCGGCTGCGCCGCGATCAGGCCGCGGGTGTAGGGGTGGAGCGGATCGGCGAAGAGGTCGCGGGTGTCCCGCTCCTCCACCTTGCGACCGGCGTACATCACCAGAACGCGGTCGACATAGCGCGACACCACGCCGAGGTCGTGGGTGATGAAGACCACGGCGGTGCCCTGCTCCCGCCGCAGCTCGTCGATCAGGCCGAGGATCTGCGCCTGGATGGTGACGTCGAGCGCGGTCGTCGGCTCGTCGGCGACCAGCACGGCCGGGGCGCCGGCCAGCGCCATGGCGATCATCACCCGCTGGCGCATGCCGCCCGACAGGCGGTGCGGGTATTCGGCGAAGCGGCGCTCCGGATCGGGAATGCGCACCCGTTCCAGAAGCGCCAGAGTCCGCTCGCGCGCCGCCTTTCGGCTGACCGGCTCGTGTTCGAGGATCGCCTCCATGATCTGCTCACCCACGGTCAGCACCGGGTTGAGCGCGGTCATAGGCTCCTGGAAGATCATCGCGATGCGGGCGCCGCGCACGCGCCGCAGCGCCGCCTCGTCGAGCGCCAGCAGGTCGCGGCCCTCCAGCCGCACCGTGCCCCCGGTCACCCGGCCGGGCGGCGGGATGAGGCCAAGCAGGGCCAGCGCGGTCAGCGACTTGCCGCAGCCGCTCTCGCCGACGATGGCGAGCATCTCGCCGCTCCCGACCGAGAAGGACAGATCGCGCACCGCCGGCAGCAGGCCGCGGCGGGTCTGGAAGCCGATCGACAGGCCATCGACGGCCAGCACCGGTTCCTTCGGCACGTCGTGGCTCATCGCCGTTCCCCCTTGCCGCTCAGCACGTCGTTCAGCCCGTCGCCCAGCAGGTTCAGCGCCAGCACGGCGATGACGATGGCCACGCCGGGAATGGCGGCGACGTGCGGATCGGTGCGGATCGTCTCGCGCCCCGCCCCGACCATGCCGCCCCAGCTGACGACGTTGGGATCGCCGAGGCCGAGGAAGGACAGCGAGGATTCGGTGAGGATGGCGGTCGCCACCAGGATGGAGGCCGACACGATCACCGGCGCCAGCGCGTTCGGCAGGATGTGCCGGACAATGATCCGGGCGTCGGACGCGCCGAGGATGATCGAGGCCTGGGCCAGCTCGCTGTTGCGCAGCCGCAGCACCTCCGCCCGCACCAGCCGCGCCAGCCCCGACCAGGAGGTGATGCCAATGGCCGCGGTGATGGTGGCGATGGACGGCTGCAGGATGGCGACCAGGGCCAGCGTGAACAGGAAGGGCGGAATGGTCTGGAACAGCTCGGTCACCCGCATCAGCGCCCGGTCGATCCTCCCGCCGTAATAGCCGGCGAGCGAGCCGATGCCGATGCCGATCACCAGCGACACCAGGGCCGCCACCCCGCCGATCAACAGCGAGACGCGGGCACCGTGGAAGATGCCCGACGCCAGATCCCGGCCCATCATGTCGGTGCCGAGGGGAAACGCGGCGTCCTCGCCCGGGCGCAGCAGCGGCATCCCCGCCATGTCCAGCGGGTCGCCGGTGAAGGCGATGTCGGCGAAGGCCGCCATGGCGAGGATGCCGGCCAGCAGGATCAGCCCCAGCAGCGCCGACGGACGGCGCAGCAGCCGCCCGACGGTGGTGTCGCGGAAATCCGCCCGCGCCGGCGGGAGGGAAGCGGTCTCGGGAAGAGCCATCGGTCAGTTGAGTTCAATGCGAGGGTCGAGCAGCGTGTAGACGAGATCGACCGCGATGTTGACGAGGACCACGACCACCGACGAGCAGAAGAGGATGCCGAGCAGCAGATTGAGGTCGCGCTGAAAGAGCGCCGCGAAGGCCAGCCGGCCCAGCCCCGGCCAGGAGAACACCGTCTCCACCAGAACCGCCCCGCCGAGGATGGAGCCGAGCTGCACGCCGAGCGTGGTGACGATCGGCAGCAGGGCGTTGCGCAGCACGTGGCGCCAGGCGATGCGGCGGGGCCGCACCCCCTTGGCCCGCGCGGTGCGGACGAAGTCCTGGCCGTAGACCTCCAGCATCGCCGCCCGCATCAGCCGGGCGTATATGGCGAGGTAGAACAGCCCGAGCGTCACCGCCGGCAGCACCAGATGCAGCGCCACGTCGCCGACCAGGGCAAGGCCGCTGAGGTTGGCCTCGACGCTGGTCATTCCGCCGACCGGCAGCCAGTCCAGGATGACGGAGAAGACGACGATCAGCATGATGCCGACCCAGAAGACCGGGGTGGCGTAGAACAGCAGCGCCACGATGGAGATCACCGTGTCGGTCAGCTTCCCCGCCTGCCGGGCGGCGAGGAAGCCCAGCGAGCAGCCGGCGACCAGCGCGAAGCCGATGGCCGTTCCCATCAGCAGCAGCGTCGCCGGAAGGCGCTGCAGGATCAGCTCCGACACCGGCAGCGACTGGCGGAAGGAATAGCCGAGGTCGAAGGTCACCAGATTGCCGAGATAGCGCAGGAACTGGACGTGGAGTGGCTGGTCGAGCCCGAACTGCCGCCGCAGCGCCTCCATATACTCCGGCGTCGCCGCCCCGGACTCCCCCGCCAGCACCTGGGCCGCGTCGCCGGGCGCCAGATGCAGCAGGAAGAAGTTGATCAGCGCGATGCCCAGGAGGACGAAGACCACCTGGGCGGCGCTGCGCCTGAGATAGGTCAGCACGGCGCGTCAGTTCCCCTTCGGGGCGTCGACGAAGCGGGCGTTCTTCAGCGAGGAGTAGACCTGATCGCCCTGCTCGACGATGCCCTGGAGGTCGGCCGAATAGACCGAGAAGAAGTTCAGCTCCAGCAGCGGCAGCGAGGGCACATCGCCTAGGACGATGTCCTGGAACTCGTTGAACTGGGCGACGCGCGTGGCCGGATCGCCCTCGACGCCGGCCGCCTGGATCAGCGCGTCGGCCTTGGCGTTGCGGTAGCCCGACCCGTTGGTCCAGGGCGTGCCGGTGCCGAGCCAGCCCGACCAGAAGGCGCGCACCACACCGATCTGCGGATCGGGGAAGGCGTTGTTGTAGGAGATGGCGAAGTCGAAATCACGGTCGACATAGACGCGCTTGATGAAGGCGGCGCTGTCCTGCGAGCGGATGGTCACCTCGATGCCGACGCGCTTCAGCGCCTGCTTGAGGAACTCGCCGGTGCGGCGGTAATCGTCGCCGTAGGGCAGGAAGTCATGGGTCAGCGTGAAGCGCACGCCGTTGGCGTCGCGCTTGAGGCCGGCCTCGTCCAGCAGCGCCTCGGCCTTCTTCACGTCGAAGGGATACTGCGGCAGCTTGGCGTTGTGGAAGGTGACGAGCGACGACGGCACCGGGCTGATCGCCGGCTTGGCGTAGCCGAACCAGACGATCTTCGCCAGGGCGGCGCGGTCGATGGCGTGGGCGATGGCCCGGCGCACCCGGACGTCCTTGAGATACTGGTTCTCGATGTTGAAATCGAGGTAGAGCAGCGGCGACAGCCATTCGTAGCCGCGGGTGTCGACCTTCAGGCGCGGCATCTTGGCCAGCCGCTCGGCGTCGCGGAAGGGCACCGGGTTGTAGGGGGCGTACTGGATCTCCCCCTTTTCGATCGCCGCGGCGCGGGCGGCCGCGTCGGGGATCATGCGGAACAGCAGCCGGTCGAGGTGCGGCTTGCCGGCCTCCCAATAATCCGGGTTGCGGGTCAGCTCGACGAACTCGCCGCGCTTCCACTCCTTGAAGACGAAGGGGCCGGTGCCGACCGGCTTGTTGTTGTACGGGTTGTTGAGGACGTCGGTGCCCTCGTAGAGGTGCTTGGGCAGGATCGGGGCGCCGACGCCGTTCAGCACCGACAGGATCGGCAGCGACGGCTTGGACAGGCGCAGGATGACGGTGGCGTCGTCCGGGGTGTCGACCTGGGTGACGTTCTCGAACAGCGACTTGTTGCGCGGGTGGATGGTTTTCCAGACATTCTCCAGCGACCATTTCACGTCGGCGGCGGAGAAGGGCTTCCCGTCATGCCATTTCACACCGCTGCGCAGGTGGAACGTGATGGTCAACCCGTCGGGCGCCACCTCCCAGCGTTCGGCCAGGGCCGGTTTCGGCTTCAGCTCGAAGTCGTAGGTGACCAGGCCGTCGAAGATGTTGCCGGCAACCACCTGGGTCGGCTGCGCCATGTTGGTCGAGGGCGTGAGGGTCACCGGCTCCGGCTGCAGGATGATGCTGAGCGTGCCGCCCTGGCGCGCCTCCTGCGCCGCGGCGCTTTCCAGCGAGCCCGGAAGCACGCCGACCACCACCGCGGCCGTCATCATCGCCGCCGCGGCCACCACCAGCCTCCGGCGAATCCCCGTTCCGACCTGCCGATCCCGTCCCATCATTCTGCTCTCCGGCGCGAACTGTGTAAGGCGGCCGATTAAGCCCAGCGACCGTCTGGAGGTCAATACGATTTCACATAAAAGCATCTCTGGTATGCCACAAAAATTAACTGTTATATTAGTAAATACTTAACGCGAAAATCCCCCCGGATCGGCGCGGTCGGCGGACCATGCGCGGGAATGGCTCGGCGCGCAGAGGGCGGCGCCGGTTGCCGACCAGGGCACACGCGTCCGCCAACCCGCCCTGGAATGATGCTTTTGCACACGTTGCGCCAAGCGCGAGCGCATTGGTACCATCGGCACCAAATTTTCAGTGTGCCGAACCAAGCAAAAGCCACTTGGGAGGATCGACGATGAAAAGCGCGCGGACGGCGCACATCGACGAGCTTTTGCGCGTTTCCGAAGGGGTGGGGTCCGGGCGTGACGCGATCATCCAGGAGTCCTGGCGCCGTTGCGTGGCCGACCACAAGCTCGACCCGGCTGTCGCGCGCGAGGCCTACATCCTGCCTCACGAACGGCTGCGCGTGCACCGCGACGCGATGGACGAGTTCCTGCGCATGGCGCGCTTCGGGCTGGAGGCGCTGTACCGGCAGGTGGCGGGCATGGGCTATGTGCTGCTGCTGACCGACAGCAACGGCATCACCGTCGATTTCATCGGCGACCCGACCTTCGACGATCACCTGCGCCACGCCGGGCTGTATCTGGGGGCGGATTGGAACGAGGGGCGCGCCGGCACCTGCGCCGTCGGCACCTGCATCGCGACGGGCGAGCCGCTGACCGTGCACCAGACCGACCATTTCGACGCCACCCACATCGGCCTGACCTGCACGGCCTCCCCCGTCTACGACAGCGGCGGTGAGCTTGCCGCGGTCTTGGACATCTCGGCGCTGCGCTCGCCGGAACCGAAGATCAGCCAGCATCTGGCGCTGCAGATGGTCCGCGGCTACGCGCACAAGATCGAGACGGCCAACCTCTACAACAACTTCCGGCGGGACTGGGTGGTCAAGCTCTCCTCCTCGCAGGAGTTCGCGGAGGTCGACCCGGATCTGGTCGTCGCGCTGGACGGCGCCGGCCGGATCATCGGTTTCAACGACCGCGCCCGCCGGGTTCTGACGCAGGGCGAGAACAGCGGCGCGCCTCTGCTCGGCCGCTCCTTCTCCGACGTCTTCGACGCGGAGGTGGACGACCTGCTGCGGTTCGTGCGCTCCATGCCGTCCGACCAGCGCACGCTGCGGCTGAAGCGCTGCGGCACCCCCCTCTTCGCCCAGGCGATGCCGCCGCCGGCCATCACCGTGCCGCGCCCGCGCCCCGCGGAGGAGACCAAACTGCCGACGCCGCTCCAGGCCGTGTCCGGCGGCGACCCTGCCCTGGCGTCCATGCTGGCGCGGGCGGCGAAGCTGGTGAACACGCGCATGAGCCTGCTGATCCACGGCGAGACCGGAACCGGCAAGGAGCATTTCGCCAAGGCCCTGCACCGGGCCAGCGTGCGCGCCGGGAAACCCTTCGTCGCCGTGAACTGCGCCGCCCTGCCGGAATCGCTGATCGAAAGCGAGCTGTTCGGGCACGAGCCCGGTTCCTTCACCGGCGCGGCGTCGCGCGGCAAGAAGGGTCTGGTGCTGGAGGCGGATGGCGGCACCCTGTTCCTGGACGAGATCGGGGACATGCCGCTGTCCTCGCAGACCCGCCTGCTGCGCGTGCTGGCGGAGCGGGAGGTGACTCCGGTCGGCCGAACCAGGGCCGTGTCGGTGGACGTGCGCGTGATCGCGGCGACGCACCGCAATCTGGTCGACCTCGTGAAGTCCGGCGCCTTCCGCGACGACCTGTATTTCCGCCTGAATGGCGCCGTCTTCACCCTGCCGCCGTTGCGCCAGCGCGGCGACCTCGACTGGCTGATCGACCGTCTGCTGGCCGAGCGGGTGGACCGCGAGGGCATCGACTTCGCCATAACCGCTCCGGCTCTGGCGGCCTTGCGCGCCCACAGCTGGCCCGGCAACGTGCGGGAACTGGTGAACGTGCTCGACTATGCCTGCGCCGTCTGCGCGGACGGAATGATCACGTTGGACGACCTGCCCGAACCGGTCCATCGCAGCGGCGAGTTCGAGGCCTGGCCGGCTGACGCCCCGCCACTGTCGTTCCCCGCCGCGGCGGACGATCAGGCCGACCGCCTGCGCGAGGCGCTGCGCCGGCAGCACTGGAACGTGTCGGCCGTGGCGCGCGACCTGGGGGTCGACCGCTCGACCATCCACCGCCAGATGCGCCGCCATGGGATCGTGCCGCCGCATCGGGCGTAGGACCCGCCCCGCCTCCGGGGAGCGGGCTTCACCGATGCAACACCTGTGGCGTCCGCCTGCGGCAGGTCGTGCAACACCGCCCCGCCTCACCCGCACGAGACTCCCGGATTTCTCAGACAATCAGCCGCGCAAACAAACTGGCACGCCTCCTGCAATTCGTCCCGCGACGCAGAAGCTGGGAAGGAGTGCAGCGTGGTTCCGGTTGTCGGCATCATCGCCAATCCAGTCTCCGCCCGTGACATACGCCGGGTCGTCGCCAACGCGGCCAGCCTGCAGATCACGGATCGGGCGAACATCGTCCTGCGCGTCCTGGCCGCACTCCGCGCCTGCGGGGTGGCCGACGTCCTGATGATGCCGGAGCAGGGCGGCATTCGCGGCCATGTGGAGCGCGGCGTCGCCCGCGCCCGCGCGCACGGCGACACGCCCTATCCCGCCATTCACCTCGTGGACATGCCGGTGACTGGCACCGTTGCCGACACCCACCGGGCCGCCACGGCCATGCGGCAGGCCGGCGTGGCCGCCGTCGTGGTGCTGGGCGGCGACGGCACGCATCGCGCCGTGGCCGCCCATTGCGGCGACATGCCCATCGCCGGCATCTCCACCGGCACCAACAACGCCTTCCCCGAACACCGGGAGCCGACCATCACCGGGCTGGCGACCGGCCTTGCGGTGACGGGCCGGGTGCCCGCCTCCATCGCCTTTTCCATGAACAAGCGCATCGACGTCTGCGTCAACGGCGGCGATGTGCGGGAGATCGCGCTGGTGGACGTGGCGCTGGTGACGGAGCGCTACATCGGCGCCCGCGCGCTTTACCGGACGGAGAATTTCCGGGAGCTGTTCGTGACCTTCGCCGATCCGGAGGTGATCGGCATGTCCGCCATCGCCGGCCTGCTGGAACCCGTCGCCCGCGACGAGAGCGGCGGGCTGATGGTCCGCCTCGCCACGCCCGCCCAGCGGCAGGCCGGCAATTGCCGGACCGAGCTGCGCGCCCCCATAGCGCCGGGGATGGTCACCGCGGTCGGCGTCACCGACTGGCGCCGCATGCCGGCCGGCGTGCCCTTCGTTCCGGAGGTGAAGGCGGGCTCCATCGCGCTGGATGGCGAGCGCGAGGTGTCCTTTTCGGCGCGCGACCGCGTGTCCCTGACATTGCGGGACGACGCCTTCCGCACCGTCGACGTGAGCGGCTGCATGCGGTTCGCCGCCCAGAACCGGCTGCTAGCCGGCGTTCCGGCGCCCGCCCCGGCCACGCTCTCAAAAGCCGCCCTTTAAGAACCAGCCCGTCAAAAAGCCAACCCATCAAAAAGCCAACAAGGGGAGAAACACCATGACCGAGGATCTTGCTTCCCAGGGGCCGTTTCCCTTGAGCCGCGACGACCTGCTGAAAGCCTACCGGATCATGCGGACGATCCGCGAGTTCGAGGAGCGGCTGCACATCGACTTCGCCAAGGGCGACATCCCCGGCTTCGTTCATCTCTACGCCGGCGAGGAGGCAAGCGCCGCCGGCATCATGATGCACCTCAAGGACAACGACCGCATCGCCTCCACCCACCGCGGCCACGGGCACTGCATCGCCAAGGGCGTGGACGTGCACGAGATGATGGCGGAGATCTACGGCCGCTCCACCGGCGCTTGCCGGGGCAAGGGCGGGTCGATGCACATCGCGGATCTGTCCAAGGGCATGATGGGCGCGAACGGGATTCTCGGAGCCGGCGCTCCGCTGGCCTGCGGGGCGGCACTGGCCGCCAAGGTGCGCGGCGACGGCGGGGTCGGCATCAGCTTCGTCGGCGACGGCGCGTCCAACCAGGGCACCTTCCTGGAAAGCCTGAACCTCGCCGCGGTGTGGAACCTGCCGGCCATCTTCGTGGTGGAGAACAACGGCTACGCCGAATCCACGTCCCGCAACTGGGCGGTGGCGGTGGACTCCTACATCGACCGGGCCAGCGGCTTCGGCCTTCCCGGCGTCACGGTGGACGGCACCGACTTCTTCGCCGTGTACGAGGCGGCGGGCGAGATCATCCGCCGGGCGCGCGAGGGCGGCGGCCCGGCGCTGCTCGAATGCAACATGGTCCGCTTCTTCGGCCACTTCGAAGGCGACGCCCAGACCTACCGGGCGAAGGGCGAGGTGGAGGCGATCCGCGCCAGCCGCGACTGCATCCGGATGTTCGCCGAGCGCGTGATCGAGGCCGGCGTCATCTCCCGCGCCGAGTTGGAGACCATCGACAAAGAGGTGATGGAACTGATCGAGGACGCCGTCCGCTCGGCCAAGTCCGCCCCGCTGCCCGGTCCGGCCGACCTGCTGACCGACGTCTACGTCTCCTACTGACAACGCCTGCGAAACGGAGGAATGCACCATGGCGCGCAAAATCAGCATGAAGCAGGCGATCAACGAAGCGCTGGACCTGGAGATGACCCGCGACCCGACCGTGGTCGTGATGGGCGAGGACATCGTGGGCGGCACCGGATCGCCCGGCGAGGAGGATGCCTGGGGCGGCGTGCTGGGCGTCACCAAGGGGCTGTACGCCAAGCACGGCGACCGGCTGATGGACACGCCGCTGTCGGAATCCGCCTATGTCGGAGCGGCCATCGGGGCGGCGACCTGCGGGCTGCGCCCGGTGGCGGAGCTGATGTTCATCGACTTCATGGGCGTCTGCTTCGACCAGATCTTCAACCAGGCGGCCAAGTTCCGCTACATGTTCGGCGGCAAGGCGGAAACGCCGGTGGTCATCCGCGCCATGGTCGGCGCCGGGTTCCGCGCGGCGGCCCAGCATTCGCAGATGCTGACCCCCGTCTTCACCCACATCCCGGGCGTGAAGGTGGTTTGCCCGTCCAACGCCTACGACGCCAAGGGCCTGCTGATCCAGTCGATCCGCGACAACGACCCGGTGATCTTCTGCGAGCACAAGAACCTGTACGGCCTGGAATGCGACGTGCCGGCGGAGTCCTACGCCATCCCCTTCGGCGAGGCGAACGTGCTTCGCGACGGCGGCGACGTGACCATCGTCAGCTATGGCCTGACCGTCCACCGCGCCATGGAGGCCGCGGAGTCGCTCGCCAAGGACGGGGTGGAGGCGGAGGTGATCGACCTGCGCACCCTCTCGCCCATTGACTGGGACACCGTCATCGACAGCGTGGAGCGCACCGGTCGGCTGGTGGTGGTGGACGAGGCGCATCCGCGTTGCAGCATCGCGTCGGACGTCGCCGCCTTCGTCGGACAGAACGCCTTCGGCGCGTTGAAGGCCGGCGTGCAGATGGTCACGGCGCCGCACGTGCCGGTGCCCTTCTCCCCCGTGCTGGAAGACCTCTACATCCCCGACGCGTCGTCCATCGCCGACGCCGTGCGGCGGACGTTGTCGCCCACCGGCACCTCCCCGCGCAGCATCGCGGCCTGATCTGGAGCACGGTTCATGCAGAATGAGCGCATCAAGCCCATCGTCATGCCGAAGTGGGGCCTGTCCATGTCGGAGGGCAAGATCACCGGCTGGCTGAAGCAGCCGGGATCGACCATCAACGTCGGCGACGATCTGCTGGAGGTCGAAACCGACAAGATCACCAACGTGGTGGAGGCCGGCGATGCCGGCACGCTGCGCCGCGTGCTGGCCGAACCGGGGAACGTCTATCCGGTGAAGGCGCTGATCGCCGTGCTGGCCGATACCGACGTGCCGGACGCGGAGGTGGACGCCTTCGTCGCCAGCTACGCCGTGCCCAAGGGCGACGAGGGGGAGAAAGAGGAGGCTCCCCGCTACCTGTTCGCCGACACGACGGCCGGCACGCTCCGCTACGCCAAGCGCGGGGACGGCGGACCGACGGTGTTGCTGGTCCACGGCTTCGGCGGCGATCTCGACAACTGGCTGTTCACCATCGATGCGCTCGCCGAGAACGCCACGGTCTACGCGCTGGACCTGCCGGGCCACGGCCAGTCCACCAAGGCCGTGGCCGACCCGACGCTGGCTGGCCTGTCGGCGGCTCTGCGCGGCTTCATGGACACGGTGGGCATCGGTTCGGCCCATCTGGTTGGGCATTCGATGGGCGGGGCGGTGTCCATGCGGACGGCGCTCGACGCGCCGGACCGCGTGGCGTCCCTATCCCTCATCGCCTCGGCCGGTCTGGGGCCGGAGATCAACCACGCCTACATCCAGGGCTACATCGCGGCCACGGGGCGGCGCGACCTGAAGCCCGTGCTGGAGAACCTGTTCGCCGACCCCGGCCTCGTCAGCCGCCAGATGACCGAGGACGTCCTGAAGTTCAAGCGCCTGGACGGGGTGGACGGTGCATTGCGGGCGCTGTCCGCGGCCCTGTTCGACGGTGGCGCTCAGACCGGCGTCCTGCACGAAGCGGTGGCCGCAGCGGGCAAACCTGTGCTGGTGGTGTGGGGCGGGCAGGACCGCGTCATCCCCGCGGCCCACGCCACGGCGCTCGGCTCCCACGCCCGCGTGGAGGTCATTCCGAACGCCGGCCACATGGTGCAGATGGAGGCCGCCGGCACGGTGAACGCGCTGCTGAAGGAGCACATCGGCAGACGGTGAACGCGACGCCCCGCTCCCGTCGGTTTCGGCAGCGCTCATGCCGAACCGCCCGGAGCGGGGCACTGTGGCCACGCCCCCTCCCGGGCCGAAAGCGGCGCTTCGGTGGGTGATTTGGAACGGGCGCTGGCCGACCGCGGGGTGGCCATCCATCGCACGGCGCTCTTCTCGTCAATGCGTGTCGAGCGATGTCCAGCCGCCGATATGCGCGTAAACGGAATCGCGCAGCTGCGCGATCTCGCGGTTGAGCCTTGCCAACGCGGCGGGTGACTCCCCGGAGGCCTGGAGCAATGCATCGCCCAGGCAACCGGCCCGGGAGCGCAGATCCGCTCCCTTGGCCGTCAACGACACGATCACCTGCCTCTCGTTGGTCGGGTTGCGCGTGCGCTGGATCATCTCCGCGGCCTCGAGGCGTTTGAGCAGAGGCGTCAGCGTGCTGGATTCAAGGGCAAGCTGCTGGGCGATGCTCCCCACCGTCTGTCCGTCTTCCCGCCACAGGACGTTGAGGACGAGATACTGCGGATAGGTGAGATCAAGGGCGTCCAGCAGCGGCTTGTAGGCGCGCTGGATGGCGATGCCGGCCGAGTAGATCGCGAAGCAGAGCTGCTCCTCCAACGGCACCGGCGGCTTGTTCTCATCCGACATAGGCAGGCTCCCTTCGCAGCGCATCTTCCGCAAACATATATCGCGATAAATTTCCCTGGACAAGGACGCGCCTCAGCGGTACACAATGTTATCGCGATAACTGTTATTGCGCATGAACGGAGGCGAACATGAAGAACACCCTTCAGACCCTGCTCCTGGCCGCTTCGGTCGTCACGCTCCCGCTGTCGGTCTCGCAGGCGCAGCCGACCAACCGCTCCATCGATCAGGCGGTTGTCCGGAACATCGTCCTCGTCCATGGCGCCTTTGCCGACGGGTCGGGATGGCGGAAGGTCTACGAGGATCTGACCAACCGCGGCTACCGGGTCACGATCGTCCAGAATCCGCTCACCTCCTTCGAAGACGATGTGGCGGCCACGCGGCGCGCGCTCGACCGGCAGGATGGTCCCGCCGTTCTGGTCGGCCACAGCTGGGGCGGCACGGTCATCACCGAAGCCGGCGTCCACCCCAAGGTGCGTGGGCTGGTCTATGTGTCCGCCCTGGCGCCCGACGCCGGCGAGACCACGGCGCAGCAATATGACGGCTATACGACACCCCCCGAGTTCGTCATCGAGACGAGCGGGGACGGTTTCGGCTTCATCAAGCCCGAGAATTTCGCCGCCGGATTTGCGGCGGACGCGACGAAGGCCGACGTCGATTTCCTGAAGGCGTCGCAAGTTCCGATCAACATGGCGAGCTTCGGCGTGAAGCTTCAGCATGCCGCTTGGCGGACCAAGCCCAGCTGGGCGGTGGTCGCGACGGAGGACAAGGCCTTCGATCAGCGGATGCTCCAGGACATGGCGCGACGCATCGGTGCCAAGGTCACGAACGTCCGGGCCAGCCATGCCGTCTACGTCACGCAGGCGGAGGTCGTCGCGACGGTGATCGACGCCGCCGCCCGGCAGTCCGGCGCGGCTT
>NZ_CP159403.1:1462500-1530000 GCF_040500525.1 Azospirillum formosense
GCATTGGGAGCGACGGAGGCCATGGCCCGAATTCTGGTGATCGACGACGTTCCCGCCTTCACGGCGCTGCTGCGCATGACGCTGGAGACGCGGGGCCACCATGTGGCTGAGGCCCATGACGGCCTGTCCGGCCTGTCGATGCTGGAGCGCGAGCCCTTCGACCTCGCCATCGTCGACATGATGATGCCCGGCCTGGACGGGATCGAACTGATCCGCCGCCTGCGCGCCCGCGACGCCTCCCAGGCCCCGGGCGTCGACGCCCCGGCCATCATCGCCATGTCCGGCGGCACCGACGACTTTCCGGCGGCGTTCTCGCTGACTCTGTCGGCCATGCACGGCGCCGACCGCCTGCTCTACAAACCCTTCGACAACAGCGAGTTGACCGCCGCCGTTGACGAGCTGCTGGCCGTCCGAGCGGCCTGACGCCGCGGCGCCACCGCCACAGCGCGATCTTTTTTGAACGGCGCGGGACTTTTTTCGCGCGTTCCGATCTTTCGCACACCCGCTGCGCTTGCGGTGGCCCTGTTTGCGCCGCATACAGACGCCGTCCCGGACGGCCGGCGTCCGGCCCGACCCAGCCAGCGCGCGGCCATGCACGATCCCAAACTGCTTTTCGACGTCCTGTTCCTCCTGCTGGCGGCGGTGGTCATCGTCCCCTTGTTCCAGGCGCTGCGCATCCCGGCGGTGCTCGGCTATCTGGTGGGCGGGGCGCTGCTGGGTCCGCACACGCCGGGGCCGGTGGTGGATATGGAGCTTCCCCAGGTCCTGTCGGAATTCGGGGTGGTCTTCCTCCTCTTCGCCATCGGGCTGGAGCTGCCGCTGTCGCGCCTGCGGGCGATGCGGCGCTACATCTTCGGGCTGGGGCTGATGCAGGTCGTCCTGACCAGCGCCGCCATCGCCGCCGTCGCCTACGCGCTGGGCGAGGGCATGGCCGCCGCGCTGGTGATCGGCGGCATGCTGGCCTTCTCCTCCACCGCCACGGTGCTGAAGCTGCTGGTCGAGCGCGGCGAGACGGTGGCGCGGTTCGGGCGCGTGTCGGTCGCCGTGCTGATCTTCCAGGATCTGGCCGTCGTGCCGCTGCTGACCCTGCTGCCGCTGCTGGCCGGCGGCGACACCAGCATCCCCTGGGCGCTCGCCCTGGCGGGGGTCAAGGCCGTCGCGGCGATCGGCGCCATCATGCTGCTGGGCCGTTTCGTGGTGCGCCCGGTCTATCACTTCGTGGCCTCGGCCAAGAGCCCGGAGGTCTTCACGGCGACCAACCTGCTGGTCGTCCTGGCGGTCGCCTGGCTGACGGCGGAGGCCGGCATGTCGATGGCGCTGGGCGCCTTCCTGGCCGGCATGCTGATGGCCGACACCGCCTACCGCCATCAGGTGGAAGCCGACATCGAGCCGTTCCGCGGCCTGCTGCTCGGCCTGTTCTTCATGACGGTGGGCATGACGCTGGACCTGCCGGCCATGCTCCAGCGCGCCGACGACATCCTGATGGTGACCGCGGCGCTGCTGGTCGGGAAGAGCGTCCTGTTGTTCCTGCTCTGCCGCCTGTCGGGGCTCGGTCTGGCGACGTCGCTGCGCATCGGCCTTCTGCTGTCGCAGGGCGGCGAGTTCGCCTTCGTGCTGATCGGCAAGGCGACGCGGCTGAGCGTGCTGGAGGGCGAGACGGGGCTGCTGCTGTCCTCCTGCGTGGCGCTGAGCATGGCGGTCACGCCGCTGGTCGGCGCCATCGCCCAGCGGCTGGCCCAGAAGGTCGAGGCCCGCTACGGCGCCGAGGCCTTCGGCGTCGAGACCAGCGACATCACCGGCCACGTGCTGATCGCCGGCTATGGCCGGGTCGGGCGCGCCGTCGCCCGGTTGCTGCGCACCCACGACATCCCCTACGTCGCGCTGGACCTCGACCCGCAGCGGGTGGCCGCGGCGCGGGCCGAGGGGCTGCCGGTCTATTACGGCGACTCCAGCCAGATCGGCGTGCTGCGCGCCGCCGGGATCGAGCGGGCGCGGGCCGCCGTCATCACCGTCAACCGACCGGACATGGCGGAGCGCGCCGTGGAGGCCATCCGCCGCGCCGCCCCGCGTCTGGCCATCGCCGCCCGCGCCCACGATCTCGACCGCGGCGCGCGGCTGAAGAGGGCCGGGGCCAGCGCCGTGGTGCCGGAGACGCTGGAGGCCAGCCTGCAGTTGGCCAGCCTCGTGCTGCGCACCGCCGGGGTGGACGCCGAGACCATCGACCAGAGCCTGAAGAGCGTCCGCGACCGCGGCTACGACGCGCTCAGCGAGCCGGCCGGGCAGAACGACTGACCGGAACGACCGGGCGATCGCCTCATCGCGCGACCCGCCACAGGTCGAAGACGGTGCCGCGGTAGACCTCCTCCGCTCCCGCCGGCGGTTTCAGCCCGGCCGCGTGGAAGACGTTGGAGAACATCACCAGCACGTAATCGTACTTGTCCCGCCAGCCGACGTAGTGCGGGCAGGGCTCCACATGGTCGCGCAGGGTCGCCTCCCCGGGGCGGGAAAGCAGGCGCACATCCACCGGCACTCCCTCGTAGATCGCCATGCAGCGGTCGCGGTAGGGCTGGGTCACGGTCAGCGGCTGCTTGCCGGGGTGGCTGAACAGGGTCGGGACGAAGGCGCGCCGCTCCACGGTGATCAGCGACGGCAAATGGATCAGGCTGGGCAAGGCGACCAGCGTGTGCCGCCAAGGCGGCTGGGTGAGCAGAAACTCCCGCGTGTTGCAGCAGCCCGCCTCCTGCCCCGCCCAGGCGATCAGAACGGACCGTCCGGGCTCGATCCGCTCCATGGCGCGGCGCAGATCGGCCACATCGTCCTCATAGGCCAGCCAGTTGAGCGTCAGCACGCCGGTCCGCACCGTCAGCAGGGCGAGCAGCCCGGCGGCGAAGGCCGCCGCGGCACGGGCCGAGGGAAAGCGGATGTCGGTGCCGGCGACCAGCAGGAAGGCCGCGAGGATCCAGAAGCGGATCGACACGAAATAGGTGCCGAAGAAGGGGTCCGGCACGACGAAGAAGGCCAGCACGAACAGCCCCACCGCCAGCATCATCGCCGGCGCGGCGCGCAGCCAGCCGGCCAGACGCGCCGCGACCATGCCGCCCAGGATCAGCAGCAGGGTCGCCGCATCCAGCAGCGTGTTGTAGTTCAGCACCGGGGCCAGCATGTCGTGCAGCCGGTACCCCCACTGCTTCAGTTCGGTCAGCTTCTTCAGCCGCCAGTAGACCTCCTTCAGCAGCAGGACCGGCGTGCTGTCGCGCGACCCCACCGCCGCCGCGTCGGACTGCAGGAGATGCGTCCCCACCGTGCCGGCGAACAGCGCCGCGGGCAGGACCAGAAGCGCGGCGAAGCGCAGGGCGTCGCGCCCGAGATTGGCGAGCGTCAGCGGCTTGCGCCCCTTCCCCACATACGCCACCGCCTCCACCGCGAACAGGCAGAGCAGGAAGGAGCCGAGCACGATGGCGTGGGCGAAGTAGAGGAACAGGGCGCAGCCCATCCCCACCGGCACCTGCCAGCGCCGCCCCGCCAGCGCGATCCACAGCGACAGCCCGACCAGCAGGAAGCCGAGGCCGAGCGAGAAGCTCATGAAGCCGCCGATCAGCGTGGCGTTGTAGATGAACAGCGCGCCGCACAGCGGCCAAAGGCTCCACCGCCCGAACAGCGTGCGGTTGAGCAGCATCGCCCCGAACAGGGTCAGCAGCCCGGCCAGCGCCATGTAGACCCGCCCGGCGACGTACAGCGGCAGAACGCTGGCCAGCGGCAGCATCACCGCCTCCATCAGCAGGTTCGGCACCGGCGTCAGGGAGGCGGTGTAATGGTCGGCCAGGAAGGGATCGGACCGGTAGTTCAGCAGCACGTCCACCCGCGCCAGATGGTTCGGGTAGTCGAGCAGCGGCGGCATCTCCACCAGGATGAGCGGCAGAATCAGCAGCGCCAGGATCACCGGCAGCACGAGCGTCAGCGGCGGCGACCAGGCTCCGGCTCCGGCGTCCGTCCGCAGGGCGGCGGGGCCGGGGGCCTGCGACAGTCCTGAATGGTCCACCGGAGCCTCCTGCATTTGGTGCAATGCGGAAGGCTCAACACATCCGCCGTCCGCATCGCCAGAAGGCAATGGCGTTACGAGTCGGCGTTGGACTTAGTCCGCGGCCCGGACGGGGCAGGCTCCATGGTCCACGAAATTCCCCTTCGCATGAGGCGGGGCACCCCGCCCGCCCCTTTTCGAGGATAGGCCGGGTGCCATCCGCACGCCTTCAGGGCTGCGGGAAAACGCGGGCGCGGTCGATGTGGACGGCGCACTGGTCGCCGGGGCGCAGGCCCAGGGCGGACAGGCGCTCGCGGTCCATCTCGGCCTCCAGCGGCAGGCCGGCGAGGTCGATCTCGATCCGCGCGTCCGGCCCCACCACATGGATTCCCGACACCCGGCCCGGCCCCGCGGCGCTGGGGCTGAGCCCCAGATCGTGCGGGCGCACATAGGCGATGGCCGGGCCGCGGACCGTGCCGTCGGCGGGGATCGACAGCGCGCCGTTGGCGGTCCGCGCCACCCCGTCCGCCACCACGCAGTCGAAGCGGTTCACCTGACCCAGGAACTCGTAGACGAAGGCGGAGGCCGGGCGGTCGTAGACCTCCGCCGGGCTGCCCACCTGCTCGATCCGGCCCTGGCTCATCACCACCACGCGGTCGGCCAGTTCCAGCGCCTCCTCCTGGTCGTGGGTGACGAAGACGGAGGTGATGTGGATGTCCTCGTGCAGCTTGCGCAGCCAGCGCCGCAGCTCCTTGCGCACCTTGGCGTCGAGCGCGCCGAACGGTTCGTCGAGCAGCAGCACCTTCGGCTCGATGGCGAGCGCGCGGGCCAGCGCCACGCGCTGCCGCTGCCCGCCGGAGAGCTGTGCCGGATAGCGGTCGGCGAAATGGGCGAGCTGGACCAGTTCCAGAAGCTCCATGACGCGCCGCTTGATCTCGGCCGAGGCCGGGCGCTGGCCGCGCGGCCGCACCTTCATCCCGAAGGCCACATTCTCGAAGACGGTCATGTGGCGGAACAGCGCGTAATGCTGGAAGACGAAGCCGACCTGCCGCTCCCGCGGGGTGAGGCTCAGAGCCTCCTCGCCGTTGAGCAGGAGGCTGCCGGAGTCGGCGAACTCCAGCCCCGCCATGATGCGCAGAAGGGTCGTCTTGCCCGACCCCGACGGGCCGAGCAGGGCCAGAAGCTCGCCCGAGCGGACTTCGAGGTCCACCGCGTCGAGCGCGCGGAAACTGCCGAATTGCTTGGTGATGCCGGAAACCTGGATCGCCATGACGTGCGTCGCCTCAATGCCGGGTGGCCGCCAGCTCAGCCCCGAAGCGCCATTCCAGAACCGACTTCACGACCAGCGTGACGAGGGCGAGCATGGCCAGCACCGAGGCCACCGCGAAGGCAGCGACCAAGTTGTATTCGTTGTAGAGGATCTCGACATGCAGGGGCATCGTGTTGGTCTCGCCCCGGATGTGGCCGGACACCACCGACACCGCGCCGAATTCGCCCATCGCGCGGGCGTTGCACAGCAGGACGCCGTACAGCAGGCCCCATTTGATGTTGGGCAGGGTGACGCGCCAGAAGGTCTGCCAGCCGGACGCGCCCAGCACCAGAGCCGCCTCCTCCTCCTCGTTGCCCTGCTCCTGCATCAGCGGGATCAGTTCGCGGGCGACGAAGGGGAAGGTGACGAAGACGGTGGCGAGCACCAGCCCCGGCACGGCGAAGATGATCTGGATGCCCTGCGACTTCAGGAACGGCCCCATCAGCCCGTGCAGCCCGAACAGCAGCACGTAGATCAGGCCGGAGATCACCGGCGACACCGAGAAGGGCAGGTCGATCAAGGTGATCAGCACGTCCTTGCCGCGGAAGTCGAACTTGGCGATGCACCAGGAGGCCGCCACGCCGAAGAGGAGGTTGAGCGGCACGGCGATGGCCGCGACGAGCAGCGTCAGCCTGATCGCCGCCACCGCGTCCGGCTCCACCAGCGCCGCCCAGTAGGCGTCCGTGCCGCGGCGCAGCGCCTCGACAAAGACCGCGACCAGCGGCAGCACCAGGAACAGCAGCAGGAAGGCCAGCGCCGTGGCGATCAGCAGGCCCTTGACCCAGCGGCTGTCGGCCAGCGCGGGCGTAAAGCCGACGGCTTTCTTAACGAGCATGGCGGGCCCTCATCCAGGCTTGCAGCAGGTTTAGGCCCAGCAGCAGAACGAAGGACGCCATCAGCATCAGCACGCCGACCGCGGCGGCGCCGGCGTAGTCGTACTGCTCCAGCTTGATGACGATCAGCAGCGGAAGGATTTCCGACAGTCCGGGGATGTTGCCGGCGATGAAGATCACCGAGCCGTACTCCCCCACCCCGCGGGCGAAGGCCAGGGCGAAGCCGGTCAGCAGGGCCGGCAGGAGCGCCGGGAACACCACCCGCCGGAACGATTGCCAGCGCGTGGCGCCCAGGGCCGCGGCGGCCTCCTCCTCCTCCGGCGGCAGGTCCTGGAGGATGGGCTGCACGGTGCGCACCACGAAGGGCAGGCCGATGAAGGTCAGGGCGATGGCGATGCCCAGCGGCGTGAAGGCCACCCTCAGCCCGAACCACTCCATCAGCAGGGAGCCGATCCAGCCGTTGGGCGCGTAGAGCGCGCTGAGCGCGATGCCGGCCACCGCGGTGGGCAGGGCGAAGGGCAGGTCCACCAGCGCGTCGACGACGCGGTCGCCGGGGAAGCGGTAGCGCACCAGCACCCAGGCGACGATGAAGCCGAAGACGGCGTTGATCGCGGCGGCGGCCAGCGACAGCCCGAAGCTGACCTTGAAGGCGGCCAGGACGCGCGGCGTCAGCACCGCGTCCCAGAAGCCGGACCAGCCCAGCCCGGCCGCCTTCAGCGCCAGCGCGGCCAGCGGCAGCAGGACGATCAGGGACAGATAGGTCAGCGTGAATCCCAGGGTCAGCCCGAAGCCGGGCAGGACGCTGGGTTTTCGAAGAACGCTCAACACCGTGCCCCCCGCGTTGGGGAGCACGGCGTCGCTGGTGGTTGCCGCGACCACGGGTCAGCGGCCCTTCTGATAAATCTGGTCGAAGACGCCGCCATCCGCGAAATGCTTCTCCTGCGCCGTGCGCCAGCCCCCAAAGGAACCGTCGATGGTCACAAGCTTAACATTCGGGAAGCGATCCGCATACCGCGCAGCGACCTCGGGCAGGCGGGGGCGGTAGAAGTTCTTCGCCGCGATCTCCTGCGCTTCCGGGGTGTAGAGGAAGTTCAGATAGGCTTCCGCCGCCTTCCGGGTTCCCTTGCGGTCGACCACCGAATCGACGACCGCGACCGGCGGCTCCGCCAGGATCGACAGCGACGGCACGACGATGTCGAACTTGTCGGCGCCGAACTCCTGGAGCGACAGGAAGGCCTCGTTCTCCCAGGCCAGCAGCACGTCGCCGAGCTGCCGCTGCGTGAAGGTGACGGTGGAGCCGCGGGCGCCGCTGTCCAGCACCGGCACGTTCTTGAACAGGTCGGCGACGAACTGCTTGGCCTTGGCCTCGTCGTTGCCGTTCTTCTCCAGCGAATAGGCCCAGGCCGCCAGATAGTTCCAGCGCGCCCCGCCCGAGGTCTTCGGGTTCGGGGTGATGACCTGGACGCCCGGCTTCAGCAGGTCGTCCCAATCCTTGATCTGCTTCGGGTTCCCCTTGCGGACCAGGAAGACGATCGTCGAGGTGTAGGGGGAGCTGTTGTTCGGCAGGCGCGCCTGCCAGGTCTTCGGCAGGGCGCCGGAGTCGGCGATGGCGTCGATGTCGTAGGCCAGCGCCAGCGTCACCACGTCGGCGTCCAGCCCGTCGATGACCGAGCGCGCCTGCTTGCCCGACCCGCCGTGCGATTGCTTGACGGTCACCGTCTGGCCGTTTTCCGCCTGCCACTTCTTGGCGAACGCCTTGTTGAACTCCACATAGAATTCACGCGTGGGGTCGTAGGAGACGTTCAGCAGCGTGGTCTGCGCCTTGGCGGGCGTGACGGCCAGCATGGCGAGGGCGACGCCCGCGGCCATTGCGGACAGCCGGCCTATGGAGAGCCGGTTCGCGCGGAGCGCGGAGAGCCGATCACGAAAGGACATGGCACACTCCCTCGGTATGGTTCATTGGGGCACGGACACCGGCCCTTGAGGCCACGCGCCGCACCGCTGTTCACAAAGCCGGCGCTCGCGCCGTATCCACACACTTTATAATGTATATGCAATATCCATTTGCCTCCTAGAGTTTGCATGAATTCTCGAAGGCCGCAAAGCTGTTTTTTGTCATTCCCCGCGATGCGGCGAGACAATTCCACAAAAACTGTGAAATCCGGCCGTCGGATCGCGCTGGAAGCGAAGCGCCGGTTCGCTATCATGCGCGCCCTCTCCGCCCCCTGTCCCGAACGGCCATGTCCGCAACAGCCCAGTCCCCCTCCCCCGCCCTGCTGACCGCCCTTCTGGAGGCCGAGCGCGCGCTCGGCCGGCTGGCGGAGGTCACGCAGGACTTGGCGCGCCGGCGGCGGCTGTGGGCGGACGCGGCGCGGCGCGAATCCTGCGCGGCGGCCCGGCTCGACGGGGTGGCGGTGGACCCGGCGGATTTCCTGGTGGCGACCATCGGCACCGACCTCGTCCCCACCGCCGGGCGGGGAGCGGCGCAATCGGTCCGCGCGCTGTGGCAGGGCGCCCTGTTCACGCAAGGCGTCATCGCCGCCCCCGCCCGCCGCGCGGAAAACACGCGGGCGCCGTTCCCATCAAGCGGAGCCGCCGCCGACGCATGGCGCGCGGTGGCGGAACTGGAGGCCGGGCCGGAGTCCCGCTTTTCCTTCCCGCCGGACGACGAGGACGGCGACGCCGCGCCCGTGGTGGACGACACGCCGTCGCCCTGGACGCTGGGCTGGTCGGAGGCGCTGTGGCGCTGCCTTCAGGCCGAGGTGTCGGGCCGCGACCCCGGACGGCTGGCCTTCTCGGATGAGCGGGAGGCGGAGGCGGCCACCCTGCTCAAGCGGCTGGACCAGGCGGGCGACCAGCCGGCCCTGCTCGGCGGCGTCGGCATGCTGGCCGAGCTGCTGCGCCCGGCGCCCGACCTGCGGATTCCCGGCTGGGCGGTGCCCTCGGCCCGGCTGATGGCGGCGCTGGCGGTGGCGCGCTGCTGCCGGGTGCCGACTGTCTGGCTGCCGATGTCGGTCTCGCTGCACGCCGACCGCACGACCGCCGGCCTCGCCGCCCGCGGGCGGGAGGAGGGGTGGCGGCTCTGGCTGGCCGACACGGTGGCGGAGACGGCCCGGCGGGAGCGGGAGCGTGCCCTGTCCCTGGACCGCACGGCGGAAGGCTGGCAGCAGCGGGTGGGCGCCAAGCGCCGCAATTCCCGCACCCCGGATCTGCTGGACCTTCTGTTCGAGGAGCCCGCCCTGACGGTGCGGCGGGTGCAGAAGCGGCTGGGCAGCACCTTCCGCGGCGCCCAGCTTCTGGTCGACGAGCTTCTGGAGGCCGGCATCCTGCGCGAGGCGACGAACCGCGCGCTGGACCGCGTGTTCATCGCCGTCGATCTGGTGCCCTGAGCCGTCGCGACCGGCTCAGCGGTCGCCGGTCAGATGTCGAAATTGACGGGCAGGCCGCCGGTCGCCTGACGGTGGCGCAGGGCGTCGGACAGCGTCTGATTGTCGAGCACCTGGGCGGTGGCGTCGCGCACCTGCACCATCAGCCAGCGCACCGAGCAGGTCGGCGGGTCGATGCAATCCTCGCAGGGGCGGAAGGAATTCTTGCTGGCGCAGGGAATCGGAGCCAGATGCCCGTCGATCAGCCGGATCACCTCGCCAAAGGAAATCTCCTCCGCCGGGCGCGCCAGACGGTAGCCGCCGCTCTTGCCGCGCTTGGCGAACAGCAGGCCGTGCTTGCGCAGCTCCACCAGGATGGCTTCGAGGAACTTGCGCGGAATGTTCTCCCGCTCGGCGATTTCCGCGATCAGGACGAGTTCGTCATCCGTCCGTTCGGCCAGCATGATCAGCGCACGCAGGGCGTATTTGGCTTTTTGCGACAGCATTCGGTCCGGCACCGCCCCCCGCGGCGGAATGGTATAAAGATAAAGTGCCCTCCATATAGCCGTGTTGCCCAGGAATTGGTACCGGTTCTTGCCCTGGAAAACGGCGGCGCGTAAGGTCGTGCACGAATCGATCCCTGACCATGATCATTGACCGGCGAAGGACGCGGCATGCAGACCATCATCGTTCCCGTCACTCCGTTCCAGCAGAACTGCACGGTGCTGTGGTGCCCGGAGACGATGAAGGGAGCCGCCGTCGATCCCGGCGGCGACCTGCCGCGCGTCCTGCGCGCCGCCCAGTCCAAGGGCGTGACGCTGGAGAAGATCCTGGTCACCCACGGCCACATCGACCACGCCGGCGCCGTCGCCGACCTCGCCGACGACCTGAAGCTGCCGATCGAGGGGCCGCACCGCGAGGACCAGTTCTGGATCGACGGCATGCCGATGCAGAGCCAGATGTTCGGCTTCCCGCCGGTCCGCTCCTTCACGCCGGACCGCTGGCTGGAGGAGGGCGACACGGTCACGGTCGGCAACCTGACGCTGGATGTCCACCATTGCCCGGGCCACACGCCGGGCCACGTGGTCTTCGTGCACAAGCCCAGCAAGATCGCCATCGTCGGCGACGTGCTGTTCCAGGGCTCCATCGGCCGCACCGACTTCCCCAAGGGCAACCACGGCGACCTGATCGAGTCGATCCGCAGCAAGCTGTTCCCGCTGGGCGACGACGTGACCTTCATCCCCGGCCACGGCCCAACCTCGACCATCGGCGAGGAGCGCCTCTACAACCCCTTCCTCAACGACTGAGCGACGACTGAGCGTCGCGCCCGCGGCAGGAAAACCGCGGGGAACGCTCGTCCCCGCCCGCTCCTCCCCCGCCGACGCAAGGGAGGAACGGGCGGGGGCAGGCACGGCCCCGGTCGGGTCCGCTTACTGGAACGCGATCTTCGCGTGGTCCCCCGGCTTCGGCGGTTCGCCGGTGATCTTCGCCTTCACATAGCCGTAGGCGTAGACCATCGCGCTCGACGGGCTGTCCCAATATTCGGCCCGGTCGACGCTGACCTTCAGCAGCGCGAGATCGGGATCGTCCACCCCCTGCGGAAACCAAGTGGACAGGATGTCCCGCCACAGGAAACGGATCTTGTCGCGGTCGCGCACCGTCTCCGCCACCCCGGACACCGACACGTAATCCTGCTTGTCGGGATCGGCGTAGGACAGGTTCACGCGCCAGTGCGTCTGCAACTCGTGCACCTTCGGCGAGTCGGCCCGCGTAAAGAACCACAAGGTTCCATCGTCGAACCCCGCGTGCGGCAGGGTCGCCATCGGGCGGGAATGCAAAATGCCGTTCTCGTCCAGCGTCGTCATCATGCAGATGCGGACGCCCTTGATCATGCCCCAGAGCTTCTCGGCGGCCTCGCGATCGTCAGCGCTTCTTGCCATGGTCTGACCCTCTATTGGTAGCCCAACGGAGTCCGGTCAACGCCCGCTGCCCGAAAAGGTTCCGAGCGCGTTCAGGGCCGTGACCGACCAGGAACCGCCCCCCTCGACCCCGCCGTGATGGTCGATCCGCGACAGCGACAGCGGCGCCACCGCCAGCCGCAGCGCCGCCTGCGGGGTCAGGTCCAGCGCCAGCGCCAGCGCCGCGCGGATCGACCCGCCATGGATCACCGCCACGATGTCGCGCCCGGCGTGGGCCGCGGTCAGCCGGGCGACGGCGCCGGCCACCCGCTCCATCACCGCCGCGAAGCTCTCGCCGTCCGGCGGGGCCTCCAGCGCCGGGTCGGTCCAGAAGCGTCGGGCCTCCCCAGGGTGCAGCGCCGCCACGTCGTCGTGCGACAGCCCCTCCCAGCGCCCGAAATCCTGTTCGGCCAGCGCCCGCTCGACCAGGGCCATGTCGCTGCCCGGCAGGCGCAGCGCCGCCGACGTCTGCCGCGTCCGGCGCAGGTGCGAGGTCACCCAGACCGCCCGCGGCGGCAGCCGCGCCGCCAGCGCCGCCAGCGCGTCGGAATCGCCAATGTCGGCGGGGAGGTCGGTCCGCCCGTAGATCAGCCGGTCCGGATTGGGGACGGGGGCGTGGCGGATCAGCCACCAGCGCGTGGTCGTCATGCCGCCATCGCGGCCAGGGTGAGCAGAACGGCGGCCTCCGCCACCTGCTGGGCGGCGCCGAACACGTCGCCGGTGTGGCCGCCGATCTGCCGCCGCGCCTGCCACGCCACCGCCAGGACCGCCAGGACCGCCGCCAAAGCCGCCGCCGGAACAGCGCCGGGGGCCAGCCCCTTGACCGCCAGCGCCGCCACGCCGAGCGCCAGCGCGAGCGACAGGGCCACGGTGCCGGGCGACGGGCGCCCCTGCCGGGCGGCCAGCCCGTCGGCGCGGGCCGGGTCCAGGGCGCGGGCGATCACCGCCATGCCGCCGCGCGACAGGGCGCCGGAGGCGAGCAGCGCGGGGATGACGGCGCGCGGCTCGGCCAGCGCGGCCAGAGCCGCGGCGCGGACGGCGACCGAGAAGACGATGGCGAGCACGCCGTAGCTGCCGACCCGGCTGTCGCGCATGATCTCCAGCTTGCGGGCCTTGTCGCGCCCGCCGCCGAAGCCGTCCGCGACGTCGGCCGCCCCGTCCTCGTGCAAGGCGCCGGTCAGCCAGACCATGGCGCCCAGCGCCAGCAGCGCCCCCGGCAGCGGCGGCAGGTGGACGAGCGCCGCCAGCCCGTAGACGGCACCGCCGAACAGCCCGACCCCGGCGCCGACCAGGGGGAACCAGCCCATGGCGCGGGCGTGGGCGTCCGCGGCCAGCGGACCGGACAGGCGCAGCGGCAGCCGAGTCAGGAAGACGACGGCCAGCGCCAGATCGGCGGTCCAACGGAGGGCGATCCGGCGGGAGGCGGGCGGGACGGGGGAATCCTCGGGCATGGCGCTTCGGAGTACGGCAAGCCCGGTCCCGCCGCAACGGATAACAGACCGGCGGCGGATGACAGACCGGACGAGAGGCGCTTTGACAGCGGGTCGGGAATGGTCCAAGGTCGCGCCGCTTTTTTCATCGTTCCCCGATCACATCCTCTGCCGTCAGCGCCAGGACCCTTCGCCATGAGCAACACGCAGCCCGCCATCACCTTCGAGGAAATCCGCGCGCTGGTGCGCAACCTGCCGGGGCCGGACCTCGACGCCGGCACGGCGGCCCTCCAGCGCGAACGGCAGCTCACCAAGCCGGCGGGCGCGCTCGGCCGGCTGGAGGAGATCGCGCAGTGGATGGCGACGTGGCAGGGCCAGCACCCGGCGGAGGTGCGCCGGCCGCGCGTCGCCGTCTTCGCCGGCAACCACGGCGTCGCCGCCCGCGGCGTGTCGGCCTACCCGGCGGCGGTGACCGCCCAGATGGTCCAGAACTTCCAGAACGGCGGCGCCGCCGTGAACCAGCTTTGCGAGGTGGCCGACGCCGACCTGCGCGTCTACGAGCTGGATCTGGACACCCCCACCGCCGACTTCACCGAAGGCCCGGCGATGGGCGAGCAGGACTGCTGCCAGGCCATGGCCTACGGCATGATGGCCGTGGAGAGCGGCGTCCAGCTTCTGGCGCTCGGCGAGATGGGCATCGGCAACTCCACCGCCGCCGCCGCGCTCTGCCACGCGCTGTTCGGCGGCGAGGCCAAGGATTGGACGGGCCGCGGCACCGGGGTCGACGACGAGGGGCTGGCCCGCAAGGTCGCCGCCGTCGAGTCCGGTCTGGCCGCCAACCCGCAGGCCAAGGACGACCCGTTCGAGGCGCTGCGCTGCTTCGGCGGCTATGAACTGGCGGCCATCGCCGGCGCCATCCTGGCCGCCCGCATGGCGCGGGTGCCGGTGCTGCTCGACGGCTACGCCTGCACGGCGGCGGCGGCGGTGCTGTTCAAGGCCGACCGCCGGGCGCTCGACCATTGCATGGTCGCCCACCGCTCGGTGGAGCCGGGCCACGACCATCTGCTGGCGGCCATCGGCAAGGAGCCGCTGCTCGACCTGGGGATGCGTCTGGGCGAGGGCTCGGGCGCCGCTCTGGCCATCAACATCGTGAAGTCGGCCTGCGCCTGCCACGCCGGCATGGCGACCTTCGCCGACGCGGGCGTCAGCACCCGCGGGGCATGAGAAGCCGGGGCGTCAGGAAGCCGGGCTTGAGGGGACGGGACGCCCCCGGCCCCGCCCGGCGCCCCTCATCTCTGACTCGTCACCGCTGGGCGGTCTCGATGGTCAGCGCCATCGGCAGCGGATTGGCCAGCGTCTGGTAGACGACGCAATAGCGCTCGGTCAGCTTGGTCAGGGTGGCGATGCGCTCCGGCGGCTCGTCGGTGTCCAGCTCGAAGCGCAGGCGGATGGAGCGGAAGCCGACCGGCACGTCCTTCGCCACGCCCAGCGTGCCGCGGAAATCCAGGTCGCCTTCCGCCGACACCGCGCCGCCGCGCAGGTTGAACTCCAGCGCCGTGGCGACCGCCTTCAGCGTCACGCCGGCGCAGGCCACCAGCGCCTCCAGCAGCATGTCGCCGGAGCAGGCCTGGGTGCCCGGCCCGCCGGTCGCCGGATGCAGGCCGGCCTCGACCAGCACGCGGCCCGTGTCGACCTTGCAGGTGATGCCGGAATCGTCCAGCGCCCCGCGGGCCTTCAGCGTGACCACCGCGGACTCCGGGGCGTCCTTGTACTTGTCCTTCAGCGGCGCCTGGAGCGCGCGCAGATCCTGTGCATCCATACCCGTGCGTTTCCTCTGTACGGTTCGGCTTCTTGATTTGTGAGACCTGCGGATGATGGACCGCAACGACCATCCCGGCAATGCCCAATGCGATGCCCGCCGGCCTCATCGTCATGCCCCTTTTTGTTGCTCGTCCGCCGGCGGCGCTCCGGAGTAGGGTTTCGTTAACGAAACACGGGATGCGGGAGTTGCAACCATGCTGCGGCTGGGCACGAAGGTCCGGCATCATGGACAGGACGCCATGGTGATCGCCCGGACCCTGGGTGGGCATCCGTCCTACGATCTGCGGTTGGTCGATGGCACGATCGTGAAATACGCCCTGGAAGCGGACTGCGAGGCGCTGCCCGCCGACGGCGGCTTCCCGCCGCCCGCCGCCGGAACGGACGCTGCGGCGGGCCGCCCGGGCTGAATTCACGGCGGCGCCGCCGGGCAAGAGCGCCGTTGCCGAAACCCATCCATCCGCGCAATATCGCGCCATGGAACGGTTGGAAGACGATGGCGGCGATCCGCGGCGGCGCTGGCGGGTGATCGAGGGGGGCGGCACTCCCGTCGAGGTGTCCGGCACGCCCCGCGTCGACGACGCGCGCCCGGACGGCGTGGTGGAGGCCGCGGCGCGCCCGGTCCCAGAGGATTACGGGCTGACGCGGGAGGACCTGCGGATCTGGTACGCGCCGGGCCGCGTCGGAGTCGGGCTGGCGCTGGCCGCCACGGTGGGAATGGCGGCGGTGCAGGCCTACGACGCCGGGCGGCTGTCCGATCCCTGGATTCTGGGCGCCCTGCCCGGCCTGCTCTACGGCACGCTGATCGGCGGCTTCGCCGGGATGGGGCTGATGGTGCTGGTCCACTGGTGCGACCCGCTGGTCGGCATGGCCTGGCCGACCTACGCGCGGCTGCGCCGCTACCGCGACGCGCTGGCCGCCGCGGTCGCCGCGGAGCGGAGCGTCAACGAACGGATGCCCTGACGACCGGACGGACCGGCGGAAAGGACCATTCCCTGTTGCCACCGGCGGTGGAAATGCAGGGCCTATCCCATTCGAACGATGGTGCAGCGGCGCGTCGACCCAATCTGCTTAAGAGCAGACAGGAGAAACGCAGTGAACCGATTCGACGAAAAAGTCTATCGCGTGACCAAGCGCCGGGACGGGCCGAGCCTCCCGGAGCAGAAGAGTCAGTTGCTCCGCCTGAAGCAGGATCTCGAACAGTTCAAGTCCCGTCAGGCGGGCGCCGCGGTCGTCGGCAGCCTGCAGGCGCGCATCCGCGAACTGGAATCCTCGATCTCCCGTGCCGAGGCGGCGCGGGTGACGGACCGCGATTCCCGCCGCCCGCGCGGCGACGAGGAGGACTCGGAATCCGGCGGCATGCCGATGCCGGACGGCACCATGCGCGCCACGTCCAGCCGCTTCCCGCCGCGTGGTCGGCCCGGCCGGACCCTTTGAGCCGCCGCGAAGCCCTACCCCCGACGAATTCTCCCCACGGCCCGGACCATCCTCCGGGCCGTTGCGCTGTTTGGTTGCCGCTTTGCCGGAGCGATCCGGTGTCCGCTTGATCCAGATCAGGGCGGGCCCTGGTCTTAATTCATACCTTTGGCTCGGTTCCAAGACCTTAGTCTGATACTCTGGTCGGAACCGAACGTCCGAATCGAGCGCGCCCTTTCCGGCGCCGAAGCGAGACAGACCAGGGGTGCATGCCATGACCTTCTCCGTCGCCACCGTCGCCGCCGCCGCCGTTGTCCCGCCGCCGATGCCCGCCCCGCAGCCGCGCGCGGCGGAGTCGGTGACCGGCCGCTGCGCCGGCTGCTCGGCGCGGAGCAAGGGGCTGTGCGGCGCCCTGACCGCCGGGGACCTGCCGGATCTGTCGACGACGTCGCGGCCGCTGGACCTGCTGTCGGCGACTCCGGTGGTGATGGAGGGCGAGGAGGCCGAGGCCGTCTTCACCGTGATGTCGGGCATGCTGAAGCTCTACAAGACCCTGCCGGACGGCCGCCAGCAGATCACCGGCTTCGCCACCGCGGGCGACGTGATCGGGCTCGCCGTGGGCAGCGGCTACGCCTACACCGCCGAGACGGTCACCGCCTCCACCGTCTGCCGGATGTCGCGGACGGCGCTGCGCCGCCTGATGGAGCGGCACCCGGCGGTCCAGGGGCGGCTGCTCGCCATGACCTCGGTCGAGCTGTCGGCGGCGCAGGACCAGATCCTGCTCCTTGGCTGCAAGACGGCGGTGGAGCGGGTGTCCAGCTTCCTCCTCGCCCTGTCGCGGCGGTCGCGCCCTCTGGCCGATGGCACGCCCAGCGCCTTCCTTCCCATGCCGAAGGTGGACATCGGCGCCTATCTCGGCCTGCGCCCCGAAACGCTGTCGCGCGTGCTGCGCAAGCTGGAGAGCGCCGGAGCGATCACCCGCCTGACCAACGACCGCATCCGCATCGAGAACCCGGCGGCGCTCGAAGCCGCCGCCTGATCCTTCCCTTCAGGTTCCTTGCCGAGTCTGCCCCTGCCGACTCTGCTCCTGCCGATTCGTCACCCTGTCAGGCCCGGCCCGCCACCGGATAGCCCTCGCCGCCGAACCCCGCCGCCACGTCCTTCACGAAGGCCTGCCCGACCCGGCGATAGCCCAGCCGGGTGAACAGGCCCGCGGCGTCGAGCTTCGGCGCGGTCGCCGCGACGACGCAGCCCCGCTCGTCCACCACCACCGTCGAACAGCCCAGCTTGCGCGCCAGCAGGTCGATGCCGTCGGCCTGCGCCGCCGAGGTCACCGCCGCGTCGAACAGCCCCACCGCGATGAAGATCGGCACCGTCAGCACGCGGATCATCCCTTCGGCGCTGACGCGGTAGCAGAACAGGCCGCGGATGTGCCCGTCGCTCATCTCGCAGGCCATCACCCCGCCGTCGCCACCGTCCTGCAGGAAGAGGGCAGCCACCTGCCGCCACTCGTCCAGCGTCATGTCACGGTGCAGGGTCTGAACGACGGGCAGCGCCTGATCGGCCTGGGTTTTGGCCAGCGGGGCGAGGATGAAGCTTCTGGGCATGGGCGGGCGATCCTTTCGCGGGCATCTTCCGCGATGATCCGAACCGCCGCTTTGATTTTGGTCATGCGCCGCACCGGTGGAGGACGCGAGGGAGCGAATGCGCGCAGGCGGTGTTTCCTGAGGACGGCCCCACCCCGTCACCGGAGACCGGACATGAGCCCCTACCCGCCGCCCCGGCAGGAACCCGACGTGCCGATCCCCATGCCGCTGCCGCCCGACGCCCCGCCGGACGAGCCTGTGGAGGCCCCGCCGATGCCCGGCGAGCCGCAGGAGCCCGTGTAGCGGAAGCCGCCCAACGAACCGTCAGGGCTTGCGGCGGTAGAGCGCCATCGCGCGTTCCAGGATGCCGGGCGACGAATAATCACCGAGGAACAGGTCGCCCAGCGCGCGGCGCATCCGCGCCCGGATGCGGGAGCGGATGGCGTTGCGCAGCGCCTCCTCCTGCATGTGGCAGCGGCGGCAAAGGTTCTTGGGGCGGGCCTCCGGGTTGCCGGAGGGACGGACCGGGCGGACGACGACCTGCACGTCGCGGGTCTCGGCATACTCCACCACGTCGGGCCAGGCCGCCCGCCGCCCGCGCCCGTCGCGCCAGGTCTGGTCGGCGGCGTCGTACCAGCGCCCGTCCGGCAGGCAGCGCACGACGGCGCCGCCGGGCCGCCCGCAGCAGCGGCAGCGGTTCTCCCCGCTGGCGCCCTTGCGGTGGGCCGGATCGAGGTCGGGTCGGAGAATCTTTGCGCGGAGCGGTCTGGTCATGGCTTGATGCCTGCCTTGGGGCCGGGACTGCCCCTGCGGGACGTGGCTCATGACATGGATGGCCGCGGACCGCCAGTGCGAATTTGTGAAAAGTTCTCCAGAGACCGCGCCCTATGGACATGACCTCCCCCGACCCTTCCGGCACAGGCCCTTCCCACGCCGGCGAGCCCGCCGACCCGCATCTGGTGCACGAACTGGCCAGCGCCCACCCCGACGTGGTGACCGCCGCCGCCGCGGGCGTGACGCGGGTGGCCCATGGCGAGGGGCTGGGTCTGGTGCCGCTCGGCCTGCCGCTGCCCAAGGGCAAGCGCGACCTGCTGGTCCCGGCGGAGCGGCGCGAGGCGGTGCTTCTGGAGATCCAGGGCACGCTCGACCGCGCGCGGCGGCGCAACGCCCTGCTCGCCCAGGGACGCCGCGCGCTGGAGGGCTGGTCGACCAGCCTGCACCCGGCGGACGACCGCACGCGGGTGCGGGCGGTGCGCAGCGACGACCTGCCCTGGCCCGGCCTGCCGGCGCCGGTGCGGCTCCAAGTGTCGCGCGTGCTCGACGCCATGGAGCTGGCCGACCTGACGGACGACGACTTGGCCCTGCGGCTGGAGGGCGACCCGGCGCTGGCTGCCGCGCTGGAGGACGCGCTGTCGCGCACCGCCGCCCGTCTGCACCGCTATGCCGGGGAGACGGACGGTGCGGAGGATGCCTGGACCTTTGCGTCGCTGGCCGACCGGCTGTCCCGCGCCGCCCGCAACCGCCATGCCGTGGACGAGTTGCTGGAGCGCTGGGACCGCGAGTTCGCCGTCTGGCGGCGCGAGCGGGCGGAAGCGCGCGGGCGCGCCTATGTGGACCGGCATTTCGACCTCGCCCGCTTCGAGAAGCTGTTCCCGGTGGCCCGCGGGCTGGGGCGGCGGCTGGTGCTGGTGGTGGGCCCGACCAACTCCGGCAAGACCCACCACGCCATCGAGGCGCTGAAGGGCGCCTGGGACGGCATCTATCTGGCTCCGCTGCGCCTGCTGGCATTGGAGGTGATGGAGCGGCTGAACGCCGAGGGCACGCCGGCCTCCCTGCTCACCGGCGAGGAGGCCATCGTGACGCCGGGCGCCCGCCACACCGCCTCGACCATCGAGGTGATGGACCCCGACCGCCCGGTCGAGGTGGCGGTGATCGACGAGATCCAGATGCTTGCCGATCCCGACCGCGGCTGGGCCTGGACGGCGGCGCTGATGGGCGCACCGGCGGAGACCGTCTACATCCTCGGCGCCCCGGAGGCCCGCCCGCTCGTCGAGCGGGTGGCGGCCCATCTCGGCGAGCGGCTGGAGGTGATCGAGCTGGAGCGCAAGGTGCCGCTGACCCTGATCGACCGCCGCCTGAACTGGGAGGAGGTGGAGCCCGGCGACGCGCTGATCGCCTTCTCCCGGCGGGAGATTCATTCCGTGCGCGACACGCTGCGCGCCAAGGGCCTGTCGGTCGCCGCGGTCTACGGCGCGCTGGCCCCGGAGGTGCGGCGGCGGGAGGCGGCGCGCTTCCTGTCCGGCGAGGCCGACGTGGTGGTGGCGACCGACGCCATCGGCATGGGGCTGAACCTGCCCTGCCGCCGCGTGCTGTTCACCGCGCTGGAGAAGTTCGACGGGACCAGCGTCCGCCCGCTGAGCGCGACGGAGGTCAAGCAGATCGCCGGACGCGCCGGGCGCTTCGGCAAGTTCGAGTCGGGGGAGTTCGGCGTGGTCGGGCGGGGCACGCCGCAGGCCCTACGGAACCTCCTGGAAAAGGCGGACGGGCGGCTGCGCGCCGACGCCCCGCTGACCGTGCGGCCGACCCGCGCCATGCTGGCCCGTCTGGCCGATCACATCGGGACGGAGGAGACGGTCCTGCTGCTCGACTGCGTCGCCGACGCCCGCACGGCAGGGTCGCCCTACCGGGTGGGCGACCTGTCCGGCATGCGGCGGCTGGCGGTGATGCTGGACGAGCGGCGGCTGGGCCTGCCGGCCAAGCTCGACCTGCTGCTGATCCCCGCCGACCTGGAGGACGAGGCGGAGGCGCGCATCCTCGCCGCCATCCTCGGCGCGGTGGAGGCCGGGGAGCCGTCACCGCTCGGACGCTTCGTCCCGGCGCGGCTCGACGGGCTGGACGGGGCGGCGCTGGAGGGGCTGTCGCGGGCCTGCGACCTTTATTACTGGGCGGCGCGCAAGTTCCCGACCCTATTCCCGGAACGGGAGGCGGTGCGCGGTCGCCGCGGCGAGATCAGCCGGCGTCTGGCCGACCTGCTCGCCACGCGCGGGGCGCGGTCGGCCGGGCAGCGGCGCGAGCCGCCGCCCAAGGCCGGTTTCCGTGGCGCCCCGCGCAAGCGCTTCGGGCCGCGGCGGTAGAGGAGCAGTAAAGCGGGGCCTTACATGCCGCCGGGATAGTTGGGGCCGCCGCCGCCCTCCGGGACGACCCAGTTGATGTTCTGGGTGGGGTCCTTGATGTCGCAGGTCTTGCAGTGCACGCAGTTCTGCGCGTTGATCTGCAGCCGCGGGTCGCTGCCGTCCGCCGCCCGCACGATCTCGTACACGCCCGCCGGGCAGTAGCGCGTCTCCGGCGCGTCGTAGAGCGCCAGATTGACCGCGATCGGCACCGACGCATCCTTCAGCGTCAGGTGCGCCGGCTGGTCCTCCTCGTGGTTGGTGTTCGACAGGTACACCGACGACAGACGGTCGAACGACACCACCCCGTCCGGCTTGGGATAGGCGATCTTCGGCATCTCCGACGCCTTTTTCAGCGTCTCGTGGTCGCCGTGCCGATGGTGCAGCGTCCACGGCGACTTGCCCTTAGTCGCCGTCTCGTAGGCCGCGTTGGCCAGACCCGCCCATAGCCCCTTCTGGAAGCCGGGGCGGATGTTGCGCACCGCGTGAAGCTCCGACCACACCCACGACGCCTTCAGCTTCTCCGGATAGGCCACCGCCTCGCGCGCCGGCCCATCGGAGTTGGCGTCGGCCGACAGCAGCTCGAACACCGCCTCGGCCGCCAGCATCCCCGACTTCATCGCGGTGTGGTTGCCCTTGATCTTGGGCACGTTGAGGAAGCCCGCCGCGTCGCCAACGATGACGCCGCCGGGGAAGGTCAGCTTGGGGATCGACTGGAAGCCACCCTCCGACAGCGCGCGGGCGCCGTAGGCGATGCGCCGCCCGCCCTCGAAGGTCGGGCGGATCGCCGGGTGGGTCTTGTAGCGCTGGAACTCCTCGAACGGCGAGAGGTGCGGGTTTTCGTAGTCGAGCCCGACCACGAAGCCGACCGACACCAGGTTGCCCTCCATGTGGTAGAGCCAGGAGCCGCCGTAGGTCTTGGCGTCCATCGGCCAGCCGATGGTGTGGACGATCAGGCCGGGCTGCGACTTGGCGGGATCGACCTCCCACAGCTCCTTGATGCCGATGCCGTAGGTCTGCGGGTCGGCGTCGCGGCGCAGGTCGAAGCGCTCGAACAGCGTCTTGGTCAGCGAGCCGCGGCAGCCCTCGGCGAAGATGGTCTGTTTGGCGTGCAGCTCCATGCCCGGCGTGTAGTTGGCGGTCTTCTCGCCGTCCTTGCCGATGCCCATGTCGCCGGTGGCGACACCCTTGACGGCACCCGTGTCGTCGTAGAGCACCTCCGCCGCGGCGAAGCCGGGGTAGATCTCCACCCCCAGCTCCTCGGCCTGGGCGGCCATCCAGCGGGCGAGGTTGCCGAGGCTGATGATGTAGTTGCCGTGATTGTGCATCTGCGGCGGGGCGAAGGGCGACTTCAGCGCCTTGGTCTCGGTGAGGTAGAGGAAGCGGTCCTCGCGCGCCGGGGTGATCAGGGGCGCGCCCTTGTCCTTCCAGTCGGGGATCAGCTCGTCCAGCGCGTGCGGCTCGAACACCGCGCCGGAGAGCAGGTGGGCGCCGACCTCCGAGCCCTTCTCCACGACGCAGACCGAGAGCTCCTGCCCCGCATCAACGGCGAGCTGTTTCAGGCGGATGGCCGCGCTCAGGCCCGACGGGCCGGCTCCGACGACAAGGACGTCGTACTCCATCACCTCGCGCGGATCGCGATCCATGGTCCCCATGCCTCCCCGGTTGATTGAAGCGCCGGGGCCATTTCCGCAGGGTCCGGCGGCTTTCGGAACGGCGTATGCCTTTCGCACCCGCCAAAAAGGATATCTAAGCCCATGTAAGACCACAGGAGCCGTGGTAAGGTCAAACGATGATTGACCAATCCGACATACTGGCGGCCCTGCGCTGGCACGTCGACATCGGGTGCGACGAAGCCATCGGGGACGAGCCCCTGGACTGGGCGACGCTGGCCGCCCGGCCGGCGGTGGCGCGCGCGCCGGCGGGCGCGTCCGCGCTGCCGCCCGCCGCGGCGCGCCCCACCCCGGCGCCGGCGCCACGGTCGGCGTTCGGGGGGCCCTCCGGCGCGTCGATGTTCGGCGCGCCCATGGCGGCGGACCTGCCGCTGGGCGCCAGCGAGGCCGGGGCGAGCGCCCGCGCCCGCGCCGCCGAGGCGCGCAGCCTGGAGGATCTGGAGTCGGCCCTTCGCGCCTTCGACGGCTGCCCGCTGAAGGCGACGGCGATGAACACGGTCTTCGCGGACGGCAACCCCTCCGCGGACATCATGCTGATCGGCGAGGCGCCGGGCGAGGACGAGGACCGGCAGGGCAAGCCCTTCGTCGGGGTCAGCGGCAAGCTGCTCGACCGCATGCTGGCCCAGGTTGGGCTCGACCGCAGCAAAGTCTACATCAGCAACATCCTGCCTTGGCGCCCGCCCGGCAACCGGTCGCCGACCCAGGCGGAGATCGCCGCCTGCCTGCCCTTTCTGGAGCGGCACGTCGAGCTGATCGGGCCGAAGGTCCTGGTGCCGCTGGGCGGAACCTCCGCCAAGACGCTGCTCAACCGGACGGAGGGCATCACCCGTCTGCGCGGCCGCTGGTTCGACTACGCCTCCCCCGGCCTGCCCAGCCCGGTGCCGGTCCTGCCGATGCTTCACCCGGCCTATCTGCTGCGCAATCCCATCGCCAAGCGCGAGGCGTGGCGCGACCTGCTGACCCTGCGCCAGCGCTTTCCAGAGAAACCTTAAAAGCGCGGCCCTTAGAAAGGCGGCTTTCTGCCCCCTCCCTAACCCTCCCCCTCTTCGAGGTGGAGGGGACGGACGTCGCTTCGCCTAAGGCACCCTCTCCCTCGCAGAGGGGGAGGGCCGGGGTGGGGCACGCCTTCGCGATGGTTAACACCGCCGATTTCCTAAAATGCTTCTCTTATTGCGCCTTTTCTTGCGCGGTCGTTCGAACATTCGACATCCATAGACATTCCAAACATTACCCAAGTACTTCGAAAGATCGGATTGGTTTACCAAGTCTCCGCTATGCCGTTGCGCCAATCGGCACAGAAAGGCCCATGACCTTGCGCCAAATGGGTCTTCCCACCGGGCTAGGGCCATTTTTCCGCCCCCACTAAGTTGCTGAAAACCCTTGCGAACAGACGGCCTCGACCGCTGTTGGGGAATCATCTTCTTGCGATTCCCGTTCACTGCGGTTATTCGAATACCATGTTCCGGATATTGTGCAGCGCAGCAAACACCGTCTCGCTGCGGCGGAAGGTCCTGGGAATGGCGGGGGTGGCGCTGGCGCTGTGCGCAGCACCCGACCCGACGGGCGGCTATCGCCCGGCCCAGGCCGGCCTTGTGATCCACGCGCCGGATGGGCGCCCCGTCGTCCCGCCGGGATTTGATCGTGCCGAGCAGAACCTGCTCCTGGCGACGGATGCCGACGCGCGCGCCGTGCAGCTGACCGAAGAGGACGCCCGCCATTACCGGCGCATCTTCGCCCTTCAGGAACGGGGGGAGTGGGAGGGCGCCGACTGGGAAATCCGCCTGCTGCGCGACCGCCGCCTGATGGGCCACGTGCTGCGCCAGCGCTACCTGCACCCCGACCGCAAGGCCAGCTACGACGAGCTGGCCGGCTGGCTCCAGCGTTACGGCGACCTGCCGGGCGCCGAGCGCATCCACGCCCTGGCCCAGCGCCGCGCCCCCGCCGGCCAGCAACGCGCCCTGAAGCCGCCGCGCGGCGGCGACGGCGAACGGCTGACCGGCTCGCTGGAGCGGCTGGGCGGCCTGCGCCCCGAGCCGCTGCCGGAAACCGTCTCCGACGAGGATCCGTCGGACCCGGACAAGAACGCGGAGGCGGCCGAGGACAAGGCCAAGCTCACCGTCGCCCCGCGCAGCCGCACCGCCAGCCGCAGCAACGCCACCACCCCGTCCCGCGTGACCGACCTGCTGCGCGCCGGCAAGCCCGGAGCGGCGCTCGCCCTGCTCAACCAGGACGACTTCGGGCGCAACCTCGACCCGGTGCAGTACGACCAGGCGCGGGCGCGCATCGCCGCCTCGCTCTATTATTCCGGCGACGTGACGCAGGCGCTGTCACTGGCCTCGGCCAGCGCCGCCCGTTCCGGCCCGGCGCTGACGGAGGCGCATTGGATCGCCGGCCTCGCCGCCTGGCGGCTGAAGCAGTACGACCGCGCCGCCCGCCACTTCACCAACCTGGCCGAGGCTGGACCGCGATCGCCCTGGCTGGCCTCCGCCGCCGATTTCTGGGCCGCCCGCGCCCACGCCCGCCGGGGCCGCGAGGAGCAGGCCCGCGCCCATCTGGCCGCCGCGGCGCGCTACCCGCACACTTTCTATGGGCTTCTCGCCCACCGCAAGCTGGGCGGCTCTGGCGACCTCAATTGGCGCACGCCGGAGCTGACCGGGGACCATCTGAAGGCGCTGGCCTCCCTGCCCGGCGGCACCCGCGCCATCGCCCTGATCCAGGCCGGCCAGCGCGAGGCGGCGGAGCTGGAGCTGCGCCGCATCCACCCGCGCGGCGACGCGCTGGCCGAGCAGGCGCTGGTCGCGCTGGCCGACCGCGCCGGATTGCCGGGGCTGGCGCTTCAGGTCGGCAACGCGGTGGCCGGTCCGGACGGCGCGCCCTACACGGCGGCCCTCTACCCGGTGCCGCACTGGAAGCCGCGCGACGGCTTCGCCGTGGACCGCGCGCTGGTCTTCGCGGTGATGCGGCAGGAATCGCGCTTCGACCCGAAGCTGGTCAGCTCCGCCGGGGCCACCGGTCTGATGCAGATCATGCCCGCCACCGCCCAGCACGTGCAGGAGCGCAACGCCGACATCGGCGAGGCCGACGCCGCCCGCGCCGGCCTGTTCGACCCCTCCACCAACATGGAGCTGGGGCAGCGCTACATGGCGGAGCTTCTGAACAGCCAGGACATCGGCAACAACCTGTTCCTGCTGGCCGCCGCCTACAACGCCGGCCCCGGCACGCTGGCGCGCTGGCGCCGCGAGCTGTCGGACATCGGCAACGACCCGCTGCTCTTCATCGAGAGCCTGCCCTACGCCGAGACGCGGAACTACGTCGAGAAGGTCGTCGCCAACTTCTGGATCTACCGGCTGCGGCTGGGCCAGGAGATCGAATCGCTGGACGCCGTTGCGGCGGGCGGCTGGCCGGTCTATATGCCGGTGGACGTCTTCCCGGCGGCCCGGTCCACCCAGGTCGCGCAACACGCCGAAGCCCCCTGACCGAAGCCCGACCATGCCGAAGATCGACGAATCGCGCCCGTTCCTGCCCGTCAACATCGCCGTCATGACCGTGTCCGACACGCGGACGCCCGCCGACGACCGCTCGGGCGACGCCTTGGCGGAGCGGCTGGCCGGCGCCGGCCACCGGCTGGGCGCCCGCGCCATCGTGAAGGACGACGTCGCCGCCATCCGCGCGCAGGTGCAGGCCTGGATCGCCGATCCGGAGATCGACGTGGTGCTGACCACCGGCGGCACCGGCGTGACCGGCCGCGACGTGACTCCGGAGGCGGTGGAGGCCCTGTTCGACAAGGCGATCCCCGGCTTCGGGGAGCTGTTCCGCCAGCTCAGCTACGCCAAGGTCGGCACCTCGACGATCCAGAGCCGGGCGACCGCCGGCGTCGCCAACGGCACCTACATCTTCGCCCTGCCGGGCTCGCCCAGCGCCTGCCGCGACGCCTGGGACGACATCCTCGTCTTCCAGCTCGACAACCGGCACCGCCCCTGCAACCTCGTCGAACTGATGCCGCGCCTGCGCGAGCATCAGGTGTGACCGGCACCTCAGAATCGACCGGCACCGCCGGCCTTCACGGCGCCCTGACGCGGCTGCCCGCCTTCGCCGGCTTGCCGCAGGGCGCGCTGGAACCGATGCCGCGCCGGGGCGTGGCCCACGACCATGTGCGGCTGTCGGGAAGGGGCCTGGTCGCCCGCGTCCCGCGCTGGAGCCAGCTCGGGCTCGACCCCTTCGCCAATCTGGAGCAGCAGGCCACCGCCTTCCGCCGCGCCGCCCCCGGCGGCCACACGCCGGAGCTGGCCGCCGTCCTGCCGCCGGGGCCGGGGCTGCCCATGGGCGCGCTGGTGGTGACGGAGATTGTCGGCCGGCCGCCGCGCCTGCCGGACGATATGCCGGCCATCGCGCGGGCGCTCGCCGCCCTGCACGCCCTGCCCCTGCCGCCGGACGGTGAGCGCGCTCCCCTGCCCGCACCCGCCGACCCGGTGGCGGCGACGCTGGCCCAGGTGGAGCGGCAGGCGGTATGGTTCGAGCGGGCCGGGCTGGCGCCGGACGCCCTGGACCTGCTTGCCGCCGAACTGGACGCCGCCCGCGCCTTCCGCTGCGCGGCGCCCATCCCCATCACCCTGGTCGGCAGCGACGTCCACCCCGGCAATTTCCTGATCGACGCCGCCGGCAAGGCGTGGTTCACCGACCTGGAGAAGGCCCAGTACGGCCACCCGGCCATCGACCTCGCCCACGCCAGCCTCTACACCTCCACCAAATGGGAGCGGGAGGTCGCGGCGGTGCTGGCCCCGGAGGAGGTCGCGGCGTTCCACGCCGCCTGGGAGGCCGCGGTGCCGCCCGCGCTGGCCGGGGCAGTGCGCCCGTGGCGCCTGCCCTTGCGCCGGCTGACCTGGCTGCGCACCTTGTCCTGGATGGCCCGCTGGCGGGTGGAGGGCACCGCCCTGTCGCCGGACATGCCGGAGTCGCTGGCCGCCCACATGGACGGCCACGCGATCGACGTTCTCCGTCCGGAGGTCATCGGGCGGGTCGCCGCGGAATGGCGTTGAAGGCGAAGGGCGGCCGAGACATGCGATGGATCGGCCCGCAGCGTGGTTAACCCTTGCCTGCGGTTGGTGTTAGACTGAGGAATCGAGTTTCAGGCTTTCCTGATCCAGACTCCGTAGGCGTGCAGGTGGACGCGGCATGATGACATTCCGATTTGAGCGGGCCCGGTTTGGTCGGACGGCGCTCGCGGCCTTGCTCCTCTCCACGGCGGGCCTTCTGCCGGCCGGCAACGCCGCCGCCGCGGCCCCGGCGGCGACGGAACGTCCGTCGCTGACCTCGGCGACCGGCAGCTATCTGGCCGGACGCTTCGCCCAGCGCCAGGACGACTGGGCCGCCGCCGCCCTGTTCATGGCCCACGCCCTGTCCGCCGACCCCGGCGACCTGACGCTGCTGCGCCGGACCTACCTTCTGAAGCTCGGCGAGGGGCAGTTCGACGCCGCCATCGACCTCGCCAAGCGGCTGCTGGAGCAGGACAACGACCCGCAGATGGCCATCGCCCTGCTGGCCTCGGACAACCTGGCCCGCGGCAAGCTGAAGGAGGCCAAGGCCATGGCCGCGCGCATGCCCAAGGAGGGCATGGCGAAGTACATCGGCCCGCTGATCGACGCCTGGCTGGCCGCCGCGGAGGGCAAGACCGACGCGGCGCTGAAGGCGCTGGAACCGCTGTCCGCCGCCAGCGGCTTCGCCGCCCTGCACGATCTGCACGCCGGTCTGGTGCTGGAGCTGGGCGGGCGCAAGGACGCCGCCGCGGAGCGCTTCGCCCGCGTGCTGGACAAGGAGGCGCCGCTGCGCGTCATCCAGATCGTCGGCAGCTTCTACGAACGCACCGGCCGCAAGGACGAGGCGCGCAAGCTCTACGACGCCTTCCGCGCCAGCAACCCCGACAGCCTGATGGTCGAGCCGGCGCTGAAGGCGCTGGACGAGGGCCGGGCCGCCGCCCCGGTGGTGGCCGACGCCAAGCAGGGGCTGGCGGAAGCCCTGTTCGACCTGGGCAGCGCCATCCACCACGAGGGGGCGGAGGAGACCGCCCTGCTGTTCGGGCGGATCGCCCTGCACCTGCGCCCCGACCTGTCGCTGGCGCGGCTGATGATCGGCGACATCATGGAGAACCGCGACCACCACGCCGACGCGCTGGTCGAGTTCCAGGCGCTGGAGAAGGATCCGGTTCTGGGCTGGACCGCCCGGCTGCGGGCCGCCGAGAGCCTCGCCCGGCTGGAGCGCACCGACGACGCCATCGCCGCCTTCTCCGCCCTGTCCGCCGAGCGTCCCGAGCGGACGGACGCGCTGATCCGGCTGGGCGACCTGTACCGCGTCGCCAAGCGCTACGGCGAGGCCGCCGACAGCTACAGCAAGGCGCTGGAGCGCATCGGCACGCCGGAGGAGCGGCATTGGGCGGTGCTCTACGCCCGCGCCATGTCCTACGACAAGATCGACCGCTGGCCGGACGCCGAGCGCGACCTGCGGGCGGCGCTGGCGCTGAAGCCGGACGAGGCCTTCCTGCTGAACTATCTGGGCTACAGCTACGTCGACCGCGGGCTGAACCTGGAGGAGGCCAAGGGGATGATCGAGAAGGCCGTCGCCCTGCGCCCCAAGGACGGCTACATCGTCGACAGCCTGGGCTGGGCGCTCTACCGCACCGGCGATTTCGAGGGAGCGGTGGAGAAGCTGGAGCGCGCGGTGGAGCTGAAGCCGACCGACGCCACCATCAACGATCATCTGGGCGACGCCTACTGGCGCGTCGGGCGCCGCAACGAGGCCCGCTTCCAATGGACCCGCGCGCTCCGCACCGCGGAGGAGGAGCCGCAGAAGGAGGACATCCGGGCCAAGCTGGACAAGGGCCTGGTGGACCCCAAGGCCGCCGAGGCGGCGGCCCCGAAGGTCCAGTAACGCCGGCCGCCCCGCTCCTCCTCCCTTCGTCGTGAAGGGACTGGCGCGGGGCGGTAAATGTTCACTTTACGTTCCGTTTCGCCGCGGTTATCCTGCCGCCATGGACGAGATTCCGCGGCAGGCCCTGAAAGGACGGGGAGCGATCAGCAACCTGACCTCCCGCTACGAGCGGGAGACGCGGGTGCTGGCCGATGACGGCTGGGGCGGGAACGACGCGGTGACGGAAACCGTCCCGACCCAGGTCTTCGACGACGGCGCCCGCTCGGTCCTGTCGAAGAACACGTCGCCCGACGTGATCTTCGAGCGGTCGGTGAACCCCTACCGGGGGTGCGAGCACGCCTGCATCTACTGCTTCGCCCGCCCGACCCACGCCTATCTCGGCCTGTCGCCGGGGCTGGATTTCGAGACGAAGATCTTCCGCAAGGCGAGGGCGGCCGAGCTTCTCGCGGCGGAGCTTCGCGCCAGGTCCTACCGCTGCCAGCCGCTGGCGCTCGGTGCCAACACCGATCCCTACCAGCCCATCGAGCGGGAGCAGCGCATCACCCGCGCCGTGCTGGAGGTCTGCCGCGACTTCAACCAGCCGGTGATGATCATCACCAAGTCGGCGCTGGTCCTGCGCGACCTCGACATCCTGGCGCCGATGGCGGCCAAGGGTCTGGTCAACGTCGCGCTGTCGGTCACCACGCTCGACCGCGACCTCGCCCGCCGGATGGAGCCGCGGGCCAGCACGCCGCAGCGGCGCCTCGCCGCCATGCGCGACCTGACGGCGGCCGGCGTGCCGGTGGCGGTGCTGGCCAGCCCGATGATCCCGGCGCTCAACGACCACGAACTGGAAGCGATCCTGACCGCGGCGGCGGAGGCCGGGGCGACTCAGGCCAACTACATCCTCCTGCGCCTGCCGCTGGAGATCAAGGACCTGTTCGAGGAATGGCTGCGCGAGCACGCGCCCAACCGCGCCGAGCGGGTGCTCAGCCTGATCCGCCAGTGCCGCGAGGGGGAATTGTACCAATCCCAATTCGGCAGCCGCATGAAGGGCTCCGGCCCGGTGGCGGAGCTGCTGGCGAAGCGGTTCAAGCTGGCCTGCAAGCGCCTCGGCCTCAACGCCCGCGACGCCGCCCTCAACTGCGCCGACTTCCAGCCCCCGCCGGCCCGCGGCGACCAATTGACGATGTTCTGATCGGGCGGTTCCGCGCGGGAACGATCCGGGGCCCGCTCCGCGTTGATCGGCCGGCCATCCCTGGGCTACCTTCCGCCGCCCGGGCACGCCCTTGCGGGCGTCGCTCATCCGGGTTGCGGTTCGACGGTCGAGGGAGACGAAGTGATGGCCACGATCGGTGAAGCCCTGGCCATCGCCTTCGCCAATCATCGCGCCGGCCGCGTGTCCGAGGCGGCCGTTCTCTACCGCCGGATCCTGGAAGCCGACCCGGCGAACCCCAACGCCGTGTACCTGCTGGGGATGGCCGAGTGGCAGGCCGGCCGGCCGGCCGCGTGCCTGCCCCTGGTCGGGCGTGCGCTTCGGCTCAATCCCGCCTGGACCGAGGCGCGCGCCAACCGGGCCGCCATCCTGGACAAGGCCGGCCGGCCCGCGGAGGCCGCCGCGGACTGGCGGCGGCTGACGCTCGCCGATCCGGGCCATCGGCAGGCCTGGCGCAACCTCGGCGACGCCTTCCAGGCCCAGGGCGATGCCGGGACCCCGCAAGCCGTTCGGGCGCTGAGCCGCGCCGCGCGCCTCGTTCCCGGCGTGGCCGAGGTTCATCACGATCTGGGGGTGGTTCTCCGCCGCGCCGGCCAGCTCGACGAGGCGGTGGACAGCCTGCGCCGCGCCATCGCGGTCAGGGCCGATCTGGCGCCCGCCCACATGAACCTGGGCAACACCCTGCTCGAACGCGGCGATGACGCCGCGGCCCGGGCCAGCCTGCGGCGCGCGCTGGCGCTCAGCCCGGCCGGCCCGGAGCACTGGTACAACGCCGGCAACGCCCTGTACGCCCACGGCGATCCGCTGGAAGCCCTGACCGCCTACCGGCGCTCGGCGCGGCTCGGGCTGGCCCTCGCCCGCCTTCGGGTGGCGGCGGTGCTGAGCGATCTGGGCCGCCTGTCCGAAGCCGAAGGCGAACTGATCGAAAGCCTGCCGGTTCCCGGCGCCGATGTGCCCCTCAGCATCGAATTGCTGACCAACGTCTTCCTGCGCGGCGACCGGCTGGCCGAAGGGCGGGCGTTCTTCACCCGGCTGGCCTCGACGCCGCTCGGCGGCGCGGCCTATCGCGGGGAATGCCTGACCGCGCTCGCCGCGCTCGACCTGCGGGACGGCGCGCCACGGGCGGCCCGCGACCGGCTGGCGGCGGTCCGCGGCGACAACGGCTGGTTCTTCACCGTGAAGTCGCTCGCCGCCTTGCGCGCGACGCTGGCCGAGCAGGGGCTCCAGCTCGTCCGCCCCGCCGCCGCTGGGGCGGACGGCGGGCACCGGCCACCGCGCGTGACGTCGTCGTCGCTGGCCACCCGTGGCCGCTTCGCCCACACCGTCCTGGAGTACATCCTGGTCCGGCTCTACGCCGAGAAATACGGCTTCTTGCTGGAGACGCCCGACTGGGTGGGCGGCGCCTTTTTCGCGCTGGACGATCCGCCGCAGAGCGGCCCGCTGCCGCCGCTGCTGTTCGCCCGCCGCACCCTCAACGATCTGGTGAGCGGCACCGCGAAGCGGGCGCCGATCGCCGACCGCGACATCCTCTCGCCCCTGTTCCTGTTCGAGCACAAGCGGGAGTACCGGCAGCGGGTCCAGTCCTGGCTGAGGCCGCGCCGGGTCTGGGAGCCGCAGCTCGCCCCGGCGGTCGAGCGGTTGCGGGCGGCGGGAAACACGGTGGTCGCGCTCCACATCCGGCGGGGCGACTTCGTGACGTCCAATTATCCGATCACCGAGACCGCCTGGTACGTCGACTGGCTGCGCGGCTGGTGGCCGCGCCTCGACCGGCCGGTGCTCTATGTGGCCAGCGACGACGTCGCGGCGGTCCGCCACGCCTTCGCGGAGTTCCATCCCCTGACGCGGGCCGACGTCGTGGAGGAATGGGCCGGGTTGGACTTCCTTCAGGACTTCCATGTGCTGATGAACGCCGACGTGGTCGGCACCAGCGCCGCCAGCGGCTTCAGCGCGCTGGCCGCCCGTCTCAACACCCGCGCCCGCCTGTTCGTCGAGCCGGACGTCGCCGCCCGCCGCATCCGGCCCTTCGAACCCTGGACTCCCTGACGTTTCCGTCCTGAGATTTACGTCCCGACGCCCTGCGCGTCGGGTTCCGGGCGGGACCGCGCGAGGGCCTGGAGAGCGGCGCGGACGCGGCCGACGACGGGCGCCCAGTCGCCGCGCCGGTCCTGGCGGAACAGGCGCATGGTCGGGTACCACGGCGTGCACATCCCCTGGTCCAGCCAGCGCCAGTCGGGGGCGAAGGGCAGCACCGTCCAGACCGGGCGGCCAAGCGCTCCGGCCAGATGGGCCGGCCCCGTGCAGGAGCTGATGACGAGGTCGAGGTTTTCCATGATCGCCGCAGTGTCGGCGAAGTCCGAAATCTCATCGCCGAGGTCGGTGAAGGACGGCGGCAGCGGCCCGCACGTCTCCAGATCCTGCCGCCCCGCCCCCTTCTGCAGGCCGAAGACCGTGACGCCCGGAACGTCCAGCAGCGGAAGGAACGCCTTCAGGCGCGGCGAACGGATGCGGTCGGCCTTGAAGCCGGGGTTTCCCGCCCACACCAGCCCCACCCGCAGCCCCGTCCGCCGACCGGTCGGCGACCCCATGCGTTCCGCCCAGCGCGTCACCAGGTCCGGCTCGGCGCGCAGGTAGGGAACCTCGGCGGGGATGGTGTAGAGCATGGTGCCGAGCCGGTGCGGCAGGCTGGCCAGGGCGTCGTGCGCGTCGTGCGGTGGCGGCGGGGCGAACCGGCTGACCACGCCCTCGATGCCCGGCATGGCGGAGAGCAGGCGGACGAGCTGGCTGTTGCACTCGATGAGGACGCGCACGCCCCGCGCCTGGAGCTGCGGGGCGAAGCGGGCGAACATGATGGTGTCGCCCACCCCCTGCTCGTCATGGACCAGCAGGGTCCGGCCGGTGAGGTCGGAACCGTCCCAGGCGGGCGAGGCGAAGCTGCGCCGGGGCGACGGGAAGTCGGCCATGCGCGACCGCCATTCGTACTCGGCGAACCCCTCCTCCAGCTCGCCCTTGATCAGCAGCCCGAAGCTCAGCGCGGTGTGTGCCTCCGCCAGGGACGGGTCGAGCCGGACCGCGGTCCGCGCCAGGGCGATCATCTCGTCGACGCGCATCAGATCGCGGGCCGCCAGCGCGAGGTTGAGGTGGGTGTGCGCCGCGCCCGGCTGCAGCGCGATGGATTGCCGGAAGCAGGCCGCCGCCTCGTCGAGCCGCCCCAGGTCCTGAAGCGTGACGCCCAGGTTGTTGAGGACGCCGGGATCGTCCGGCGCGAAGCCGAGCGCGCAGCGGTAGTGGCGCACCGCCTCCTCGGCCCGGCCGAGACGGCGAAGCGCCATCCCCAGGTTGGCGTAGGCGGCGACCGACGAGGGCGCCATCCCGAGGAGCACCATCAGTTCCTCGATCGCCTCCTCGGCGCGGCCGCCCAGGATGAGCGCCTGCGCGAGCATCAGCCGCTGGTCGGTCAGCCGCGGCTTGAGGTGGAGCAGCCGGCGCAGAGCGGTCGCGGCGTCGCCGTGCCGGCCCTGGTCCGACAGCACGTTGGCGAAGTTGTTGAGCGCGTCGCCGGAGCCGGGGTCGAGCGCCAGGGCCCGGTGGCAGGCCGCCGCGGCCTCGTCGCGCCGGCTGAGCCGACGCAGCGCGCTGGCGAGGTTGGAGAAGCAGGCCGCGTTGTCGGGGGCGGAGCGGAGGGCCTGCCTCATCCACTCCACGGCCTCGCCCGGCCTGCCGCCCTGAAGCGCCAGCGCGCCCAGCAGATGCAGGGCGTCGGGGTGATGGGGGTGGTCGGCGAGGACCCGCCGGTAGGCGCCTTCCGCCTCGGCCAGCCGGCCGGCCCCGTGATGGGCGAGACCCGTCGCGACGAGCGTGGCCGGGTCGGGTCGATCAAGGGTGGCTTTGGTCGGGAAGGCCATGCGTCCGTGCTGTGTCAATGCGCTCTGGGCGAGGGGCCGGGCCGTCGGTCGGATGGGCAGCGGACCGACGGGCGGCAGAATAGCAGAACGCGGACGCCGATCCACAGCGCGCGCCGCCGGCGCCGGCCGCTCGATTCCGCTGGAACGCGCCGCGCGCTTGTCGCACCTTCCCGAGGGGCGGGGACCGCCCGCCGACGGGCAGCGACGGGAACGATGAGGATGGGAGGGTGCCGAGACAGCCGCGATCATCGGGGGCACGACTCCGATCGTCGCCAGCGGTTCCCGGCGCCCGGCGACCCGGCCGCCTCGACGTGTGCGCCATGACGGCCGACGTCGCGGCGGCGGTGCGGAGCTTCGCCGCCGCGCTGGCCCATCATCAGGCCGGGCGGCTCGACGCCGCCGAGGCGGCCTACCGGGCGATCCTGCGCGACGACCCCGGGCACGCCCACGCCAACAACAATCTGGCCATCCTGCTGCGCACCGCCGGGCGGCGGGACGAGGCGGTCGCCTTGTACCGCCGGGCCGTCGCGGCGCTGCCGGACGACGCGCCGATCCGCAGCAACCTGTCCTGCGCGCTGACCGACCTCGACCGGCCGGCGGAGGCGCTGGCGGCGCTGCGCGTCGCGCTGTCCCTGAGCCCGGACTACGCCGACGCCTGGTTCAACGCCGGCAACCTCCTGAAGGCCGCCCGCCAGACCGACCGGGCGCTCGCCGCCTACCGCCGGGCGGTGCGGCTGAAGCCCGGCATGGGCGGCGCGCACAGCAACATGGCCGATCTGTTCCGGGATCGCGGGGAGTCGAGCCGCGCCGTGGAGGGATACCGGGCGGCGATCCAGGCGCAGCCCGACCTGCCGCAACCCGTCGTCAACCTCGGCGAGGCGCTGAAGGAGCAAGGGCGGATCACCGAGGCCATCGCGACCTTCCAGGGCGGGATCGAGCGTCACCCCGATCTGGCCCTGCTGCACTCCAACCTGCTGCTCGCCCTGCATTACACGCCCTGGGTGCCGCCCGAGGTCATCGCCCGCGCCCACGCGCACTGGAACGAACGGCACGCCCGGCCGCTGATGCCGCGGGACCGGCGGTTCGCCAACGACCGCGACCCGGACCGCCGGTTGCGGGTGGGCTACGTCTCGCCCGACTTCCGCGCCCATGCCTGCGCCCATTTCATCGAACCCCTGCTGCGCGCGCACGACCGCGGCGCGGTCGAGATCGTCTGCTACGCCACCTCGGACCATCACGACGCGGTGACCGACCGCCTGCGGAGCCTGGCCGACGGGTGGCGGTCGCTGGAACCCGTGGACGACGCGGCGGCCGCCGCGTTGGTCGAGCGCGACCGCATCGACATCCTGGTCGATCTGGCCGGCCACACGGCGCGCGCCCGGCCGCTGCTGTTCGCCCGCAAGCCGGCCCCGGTCCAGGTCGCGTGGCTGGGCTATCCCGACACCACCGGCATGCCGGCGATCGACCACCGCCTGACCGACGCGGTCGCCGACCCGCCGGGCCCGACCGACGCCTGGCACGCCGAGCGGCTGGTGCGCCTGCCCAGGGGGTTTCTCGCCTTCCAGCCCTTGCGCGCCGCCGCCGCGGGCGAGGAACCGCCGGCGCTGGCCAACGGCTTCGTGACCTTCGGGTCGTTCAACAACGCCGCCAAGGTGACGCCGGAGGTGCTGCGGGTCTGGTCGGCCATCCTGACGCGCCTGCCGTCCGCCCGCCTGCTTCTCAAGAGCCGCGCCTTCGACGACCCGCCGACCCGGGAGCGCTATCTCCAGCAATTCGCCGGCAACGGCGTGGACCGCGGCCGTGTCGACCTGCTCCCCACGATGGACAGCATCGACGCCCATCTGCGGGCCTATGGCCGGATCGACATCGGCCTCGACCCGTTCCCCTACAACGGGACCACCACGACCTGCGAGGCGCTGTGGATGGGGGTGCCGGTGATCACGCTGGCCGGCGGCCACCACGTCGCGCGGGTCGGCGCCAGCCTGCTGACGCACTGCGGGCTCGCCGAGCTGGTCGCCGCGGACGAGGCCGGCTACGTCGAGACGGCCGTCGCCCTGGCCCGTGACACCGCGCGCCTGGCCGCGTTGCGCGGCGGCATGCGGGAGCGGATGGAGGGGGCGCCGCTCAACGACCACCGCGGCTTCGCGGCGTCGGTCGAGACGGCCTATCGCGCCATGTGGCGGTCCTGGCTCGCGCGCGACACGGAGGAAGCGCCGCCGGAACGCTGAGCGCGGGCCTTTTCACCGACTGTTCCCTTCACCGGCCGGTGCGGCGGCGGACCTCCGCGCGCAGGGCGTCCGCCGCCCGGGCGAACACCGGTTCCCAGTCCTGGTCGGGACCCTGGCGGAACAGGCGCATCGTCGGGTACCAGGGGGTGCGGTCGCCGGAAAAGCCGTAGATCCAGTAGGGGACGTGCTGCACGAGGTTCCAGACCGGCGTGCCGATGGACCCGGCGAGGTGCGCCACCGAACTGTCGGTCATGATGACGAGGTCGAGCTGCTCCAGCATCGCCGCCGTGTCGGCGAAATCGTCCAGGTCGGGACCGAGCGGAGTTACCAGATGGCCGGCGACGCCGCTGTCGGCGAGTTCGGCCTCGGGCGGCCCTTTCTGAAGGCTGTAGAGCCGGACGCCGGGAATCTCGGCGAAGCGCAGGAAACGGGCGAGGCTGGTGGCCCGCCGGCCGTTGTCGGCGAAGGTCACCCGCCCCGACCACACGATCCCGACGCGCAGCGTGCCCGGCTCGCGCGCGCCGAGGCGGCGGGCGGCCTTCCCGCGGGACTCGTCGGGGATGGTCAGGCCGACCGGCGGCGGGATCGAGGCCAGCGTGGTGCCGAACAGGCCGGGCAGGCTCATCTGCGACGCCTCGACGTCGAAGGCCGGCGGCGGCTTCCCCGGCGGCAGGACGGCGTCGGCCCCCAATCCCGACAGCACCCGGCGCAGCTCCGGATGGCATTCGTAAAGCACCCGGCCGCCCCGCGCCTTGACCAGCGGCACGTAGCGCGCCGCCAGGATGGCGTCGCCGAACCCCTGTTCGGTGAACAGGAAAAGCGCGCGCCCGTCCAGCGGACCGCCGTTCCAGGCCCGGTCCGATGGTGGCCGGCCATGGTAGGAGGCCAGTCCGCGCCGGGCCTCGTAATCGGTGAAGCCGTGGACGTAATCGCCGATCTGGAGCCGGGCCAGCGCCCGCTCCCATCGCAGCTCGGGCGTGCTGGTCCCGCCCGCCGCCGCGCGCTCGATCATCGCGAGCGTGTCCTTGAAGCGGCCCGCCTTGCGCAAGGCCACGACGCTGTTGAAGAGATAGGCCGGGGCGTCCGGTTCGAGCCGAAGCGCTTCCGAGTGCGCGGCCAGCGCCTCGTCGAAGCGGCCGGCCTCCACCAGGGCGTTGCCGAGATTGCTCCAGATGCCGGCGGTGGCCGGAGCAACCTCCAGCCCCCGCCGGTGGCAGGCGATGGCGCCCTCCAGCTTTCCCGCGCGGCGGAGGAAATGGCCGAGCGTGCTCCAGGCGGCACCGTCACGCGGGTTGGCCGCGAGGGCGGCTTCCAGCGTGGTCGTGGCCTGTGCGTGGTCCATCCTCGTCTCCCCGGCGCGCCGTGGCCGAACGGTGAGGCCACGCCGCGAGCATAGACCCGTTTGATCGCACGGCTGTCAACCACGCGCCACCGCCGGTCAACCGGAGTCCGGCCGGTCAGTAGGACTTCGGCAGATCCAGCACATGCTCGGCGACATAGGCCAGGATCAGGTTGGTGGAGACGGGCGCCACCTGATACAGCCGGGTCTCGCGGAACTTGCGCTCCACGTCGTACTCGCTGGCGAAGCCGAAGCCGCCGTGGAACTGCAGGCAGGCGTTCGCCGCCTCCCACGAGGCCTTGGCGGCGAGGTACTTCGCCATATTGGCCTGGGCGCCGCAGGGCTCCCCGGCGTCGTAGAGGCGGCAGGCCTCGAAGCGCATCAGGTTGGCGGCCTCCACCTCGATGAAGCTCTCGGCGATGGGGAACTGCACGCCCTGGTTCTGGGCGATCGGACGGCCGAACACCTGCCGGTCGCGGGTGTAGTCGCAGACCTTGTCGACGAACCAGTAGCCGTCGCCGATGCATTCCGCCGCGATCAGCACCCGCTCGGCGTTGAGGCCGGTTAGGATGTACTTGAAGCCCTGGCCCTCCTCGCCGATCAGGTTCTCCTCGGGAATCTCCAGATTGTCGAAGAACAGCTCGTTCGTCTCATGGTTGACCATGTTGCGGATGGGCCGCACGGTCATGCCCTTGGCCATTGCCTCCTTGATGTCGACGATGAAGATCGACATGCCTTCCGACTTCTTGCGCACCTGATCGAGCGGCGTGGTGCGGGCGAGCAGGATCATCAGGTCGGAATGCTGGACGCGGGAGATCCACACCTTCTGCCCGTTGATGACGTAGCGGTCGCCCTTCTTCTCCGCCCGGGTCTTGATGCGGGTGGTGTCGGTGCCGGTGGTCGGCTCGGTGACGCCCATCGACTGGAGGCGCAGCTCGCCCGCCGCGATCTTCGGCAGGTAGCGGCGGCGCTGCTCCTCCGAACCGTGCCGGATCAGCGTGTTCATGTTGTACATCTGGCCGTGGCAGGCGCCGGAATTGCCGCCCGAGCGGTTGATCTCCTCCATGATCACGGAGGCTTCGGTCAGGCCGAGGCCCGAGCCGCCGTACTCCTCCGGGATCAGGGCGGCCATCCAGCCGGCCTTGGTCAGCGCGTCCACGAACTCCTCGGGATAGCCGCGCTCCTCGTCGATGCGGCGATGGTACTCGCTGGGGAATTCGGCGCACAGCGCGCGCACGGCGTCGCGGATCTCGTCGAAGCCCTGACCGATGCTGGTCTTCATGTCTCGTCACCCTGCTTTTCTGGTTGTGGCCGCGTTTCAGGTCTTGGGAGCGCTGCGCGCCAGGATGGCCTTCGCCCGCTCGGCGACCGGGCGGTCGACCATCCGCCCGTCCACCGACACGGCGCCGCGCCCCGCCGCCTGGGCCTCGTCCCACGCCGCGACCACCCGCCCGGCCCAGGCCACGTCGACGGCGGAGGGGACGAAGACGTCGCGGACGACGGCCAGCTGGGCCGGATGGATGCACAGCGCGCCGGTCATCCCGACGGCCCGCGCCTGCGCCACCATGGCGCGGTAGGCGTCGAGGTCGCGGAACTCGGCCAGCGAACCGGGCAGGCCGATCGCCGCGAGGCCGCGGGCGGCGGCGGCCAGCGCGATCTGGCGACACGGCAGGGCGAGCAGCGCCTCGGTCGGCTCCACCCCCAAAGTCAGCGCGAAATCCTCGCTGCCCAGCGCCAGGGCCGCCACGCGCGGAACGGCCGCGATCCCGGCCAGCCGCTCCAGCCCCAGCGGGCTCTCGATGAGGGCGACGAGGCCGATGGCGCCCGGCGTCAAGCCGCGCTCCGCCTCCCACTCGCCGATCATGGCGGACAGCACGCGCAGCGCCCCGGCGTCCTCGGCCTTGGGCACCACCAGGGCGGCCACGCCGGGACGCACCGCGGCCTCCAGGTCGGCGACGGCGTCGCGCCAGCCGCTGTTGATCCGCACGAGGACCGGCACGCCCAACCCGTGCAGCCGCTCGATCGGCGCCGGGAGCCCGCGGCGGGCGTCCGGCTTGCCGGCGGGAAGGACGGCGTCCTCGAGGTCGAGGATGAGGGCGTCCGCCCCGCGCTGGTGGGCCTTCTCCAGCAGCTTCGCGTTGTCGGCGGGAACGAAGAGATAGGATTGATGCGGCAGGGACATCAGGCGCGTCCTCCAACCGTGTCGCACGTCGCCGCCGTCATGACCGTTCGGCGTCCAGCTCGGCGGACATGGCGACGAAGCCCTCGTGGTCGGTAACCCACAGCGTGGCGCCGGTGGCGGTCGGGGCGCCGCACAGGGTCAGCGGATGGATGTCGAACAGCGGCCGCTTCGCCCGGAAGCGGAAGCCGGTCACCCGCGCCCCGGGATTCTCGCGCAAGAACAGGTCCATCAGCATGGTGGCGCTGAGCGGGCCGTGGAACACCAGCCCCGGATAGCCCTCGACGTCGCGGCAATAGTCGCGGTCGTAATGGATGCGGTGGCCGTTGAAGGTCAGGGCCGAGTAGCGGAACAGCAGAACCGGATCGGGCTGGATGCGCCGCTGCCACACCGCCTCGCCCGCCGGGCGCTCGCCGGGGGCGGCGGCCTCGCCGGGCTTGGCGGCCTCGCGGTAGACGATGTCGTGGAATTCGGTGATGGCGACGCCGGCGGCGGTGCTGATCTCGTGCCGGACCTTCACGAAGACCATCCGGCCCGACCGGCCCTCCTTCGGGGTGACCTCCTCGATGGTCGAGCGGCGGGTGATCGCCTCGCCGCTGCGGATCGGGCGGTGGAAGGTCAGGGTGTCGCCGGCCCACATGCGGCGGGGCAGTTCCACCGGCGGCAGGAAGCCGCCCTTGTGCGGGTGGCCGTCCTCGGCGATGTCGCGCTGCAGCGCCTTGGGCAGGAAATACAGCCAGTGACCCAGCGGCGGCACCTCGCCCGCCGGCCAGGGCGGGTTGTCGTGGTCGAGCATCGCCGCCAGACCGGTCAGCGCCACCGGCGCCGCGACGTCCTCGGCGCTTTCCGACCGGCCGATCCAATCGCGCAAATGGTCCATGCTCATGCTCCCCCCTTATGGTTCGACGGTTTGACGCCGGACGGCGTCGGTTCGAAGACTTCACGCCGGACGGCGTCGGTGTGCTGGCCCAGCGCCGGAACGGCGCCGGAGGCGTAGGGTCGGCCGCGCACCTGCACCGGCGGCGCCACCACCTCGACCGGTCCGCCCGGCGTCTCGGCGGTCACGCGGCGCAGCTGCGCGTGGGTGGACAGGTCCGCCACCTCGTTCAGCGAGCCGAAGGCGGTGCGCGCGCGGTTCAGCCGGCGCACCGCCTCGGCGTGGTCCATGGTCCGGAAGATGGCGGCGACGAGCGCGTCCAGCTCCGGGCGGTTGGCGACGCGGCGGTTGTTGGTCGAGAAGCGCTCGTCGGTGGCCAGTTCCGGCCGCAGCAGCACGTCGGCGCAGAAGGCCGCCCATTCGCGCTCGTTCTGGATCGACAGCACCACCTGCCGGCCGTCGGCCAGCGCGAAGGCGGAATAGGGGGCGATGCTCGGGTGCATCAACCCGACCCGCCCCGGCGCCTTGCCGCCATGGTCGTGGTGCATCAGCGGCACCATCATCCACTCCGCCAGCGAATCGAACAGGGACACGGCCACCGCCGACCCCTCGCCCGTGCGGTCGCGCTCCAGCAACGCCTGGAGGACGCCGGTGTAGGCGTTCATACCGCAGGCGATGTCGGCCACCGACACGCCGACACGGCCGGGCTGGTCCGGCGAACCGGTGATCGAGGCCAGCCCGGTCTCGCTCTGCACCAGCAGATCGTAGGCCTTCATGTCCCGGTAGGGGCCGTCGTCGCCGTAGCCGGAGATGTCGCAGGTGATCAGCCGGGGATGGCGCCGCCGCAGGGCGTCCGAGCCGAAGCCGGCCCGCTCCGCCGCGCCGGGCGCCAGATTCTGCACGAAGACGTCGGCGCGGGCGATCAGGCGCTCCAGCAGCTCGGCGTCCTCGGGCGTCTTGATGTCGAGGACGACCGATTCCTTGCCGCGGTTGAGCCACACGAAATAGGAGCTCTGCCCGTGGACGACGGCGTCATAGCCGCGGGCGAAGTCGCCCTCCGGCCGCTCGATCTTGATGACCCGCGCCCCGGCGTCAGCGAGGCGCGACGTGCAGAGCGGCGCCGCCACCGCCTGCTCCAGCGAGACGACCAGAAGCCCGGACAGAGGTCCGGACAAAGGTGAAGTCATTCTGCGAAGCCTCCGCTGTTGGCCAGGGCCGATCGTCCGTGACCGGGATGGTAAACAGCCGGACCGGCCCCGATCCAATACAGATGGGGCATGCATCGCATAACGAAGCGCTATGAGGCCGTACGAGTCTGAAGCGAATGAAAATTCGCCTTAGGAGGACGCCGCCTCCTCGCCCAGCAGGAGGGTGCCGGGCCAGTCGCCGCCGCCGACCAGATCGCGCACCACCCGCAGGAAGGTCTCGCGCACCGCCGCCGCGGCCTCGGTCACCGGGGCGCCGCGGGGCCGGCAGAGATGGACCGACCGGCGCAGCGACGGCGACACGATCAGCCGGGCGGAGATCTGGCCCGACCGCCATTCCTCCATCACCGCCGAGATCGGCAGGACCGAATAGCCCACCCCCTTGGCGACCAGCGCCTTGATCTGGGGGAGCCCGTTGATCTCCACCGCCACGGTGACGATCGTGCAGGTCTCGCGCGCCACCCGTTCGATGCGGTCGCGGAGATTGTGCGGACGGCTCGGCAGGATCAGGTCCTTGCCGGCCAGCTCGTCGAAGGCGATGGCGCCGTCACCGCCGCCCGGCGGCCCGATCAGGTAAAGATCCTCGCGGACCAGCGATTCGGCCAGCAGGGTGCGCGACCGCGTCACGTCGTAGATGCAGCCGAAATCCAGCCGGTCGTCGTTCAGCCATTCCAGGATCGTCCCGCTGAAGGACTCGACGACCCGCAGGGACACCTGCGGCAGCTCGGCGCGGACCGCCTGCACCAGTGGAACCGCCGCCACCAGCGCCACCGACGAGGTGAAGCCGACGGTCACCAGCCCGCTCGGCGTGCCCGAGCAGTTGCGCACCTGCTCGGTCGCCTGGGCGACGTGGCGCAGGATGATCTCCGCATGCTCGTACAGCCGGGTGCCGGCGGCGGTCGGCTTGACCCCATGGACGCCGCGCGTCAGCAGCTTGACTCCGAGGCCCGCCTCCAGGTTGCGGATGTTGTGGCTCAGGGCCGGCTGGGCGACGTTCAGCTTCTGAGCCGCGGCCGTGAAGGAGCCTTCATCGACGATGCCGATGAAATACCGCAACTGACGCAGATCCAACGCTCACCTTCCTTTGCCTACCCTTTGCCCGCTGGGGCCCCTTTACCCGCCGGGGCGATGAGCCCCCGGCGTCGCGCAATCATGTCGGTGCGCCGCAAGCGGATCAAGACGAGTGGATGAGGAAGCGCCGGGCAAACCCGGTTCAACCGTCCGCAGGGCCGCTCCGTTCCATTGATCCGCTTCATAACCCTTATCGGGGACCGGCGGGTAATCGGCGGAGCGGCCCGGCCTAGTTTTTCCCCATCCGCACAAGCGGATGAGCCGTCCGCACGCCTGAACCCCGCCCCGCGGGGCCGGGATCACAGCCAGGAAGGGAAGAGGATTTCACCGATGCACTATTCCGGCGACCTCGACATGACGCGGCGCGGCCTCCTGCTTGGGACCGCCGCCACCGCCGCGCTGACGGCGGCGCCGTTCCGGGCGCCGGCGCGGGCGGCCACCGTTGGAGAGACCGCCATGCCACCCCCCGCCACCGGAGCCGACACGCCGTCCCTGTCGCCCGTCCTGTCCAAGGTGACCTTCACCGTGAACGGGCAGCGCCGCGACCTCGAACTCGACACGAGGACGACCCTGCTCGACGCGCTGCGCGAGCATCTGCACCTCACCGGCACCAAGAAGGGCTGCGACCACGGCCAGTGCGGCGCCTGCACGGTCATCGTGGACGGGCAGCGCATCAATTCCTGCCTGACGCTCGCCGTGATGCACGAGGGCGGCAGCGTCACCACCATCGAAGGGCTAGGCCTGCCCGGCACGCTGCACCCCATGCAGGCGGCCTTCGTGGAGCATGACGGCTACCAGTGCGGCTACTGCACGCCGGGCCAGATCTGTTCGGCGGTGGCGATGCTGGACGAGATCAAGGCCGGGGTGCCCAGCCACGTCACCGCCGACCTCACCGCCGCACCGCAGGCGACGGTCGATGAGTACCGTGAGCGGATGAGCGGCAACATCTGTCGCTGCGGCGCCTATTCCAACATCGTCGATGCGATCTCGGACGTCGCACGGAGGGAGGCATGAGACCCTTCACCTACGAGCGGGCGGACTCCCCCGCCGCCGCGGCCGCCGCGGTCGAGCGCCGGCCGGGCGCCAAGTTCATCGCGGGCGGCACCAACCTGCTCGACCTGATGAAGCTGGAGATCGAGACGCCGGCCCATCTGATCGACGTCAACGGGCTGAAGCTCGATACGCTGGAAGCGACGCCGGACGGCGGGCTGCGCATCGGCGCTCTGGTGCGCAACACGGCGCTCGCCGCCGACCCGCGGGTGCGGCGCGACTACGGCGTGCTGTCGCGCGCCCTGCTCGCCGGGGCGTCGGGCCAGCTGCGCAACAAGGCGACGACGGCGGGCAACCTGCTCCAGCGCACGCGCTGCCCCTACTTCTACGACACCGCCCAGCCCTGCAACAAACGCCAGCCCGGCAGCGGCTGCGCCGCCATCGGCGGCTACAGCCGGCAGCTCGCCGTGGTCGGGTCCAGCGACGCCTGCATCGCCACCCACCCCAGCGACATGGCCGTCGCCATGCGCGCCCTGGACGCCACGGTGGAAACGGTGCGGGCCGACGGGACGACGCGGAAAATCCCCATCGCGGAGTTCCACCGGCTGCCCGGCGACACGCCGCACATCGAGACGGCGCTGGTGCCCGGCGAACTGATCACCGCGGTGACCCTGCCCAAGCCGGCCGGCGGCACCCACGTCTACCGCAAGGTGCGCGACCGCGCGTCCTACGCCTTCGCCCTGATCTCCGTCGCGGCGGTGGTGCAGCGCGACGGCGGCGGCCGGGTGGCGCTGGGCGGCGTGGCGCACAAGCCGTGGCGCGTCGAGGCCGCCGAGGCCGAGATGCCGCGCGGCGCCAAGGCGGTGACCGCCGGGCTGCTGGCCGATGCGAAGCCGACACACGACAACGCATTCAAGCTGACCCTGGTCGAGCGGACGCTCGCCTCGGTGCTGGCCGAAGCGAAAGGCCAGGGAGAGCGAAAGGCTGAGACACCATGAAGTTCGACACTCCCGCGACCACCAACCCGATCGACCAGCTGAAGGTGGTGGGCAAGCCGACCGACCGCATCGACGGGCCGCTGAAGACCACGGGAAAAGCCACCTACGCCTATGAATGGCACGACGTGGCGCCGAACGTCGCCTATGGCTGGGTCATCGGCTCGGGCATCGCCAAGGGACGCATCGCGTCGATGGACCTGGAGGCGGCGAAAAAGGCCCCCGGCGTCGTCGCCATCGTCACGGCGGAGAACGCCGGCTCCCTCGACAAGGGCAAGCGCAACGCCGCGACCCTCCTCGGCGGGCCGGAGATCGAGCATTACCAGCAGGCCGTCGCCCTGGTGGTGGCCGAGACCTTCGAACAGGCCCGCACCGCGGCGGGGCTGGTGCGCATCGACTACACCCCCGCGGACGGCGCCTACGATCTGGCGGCGGTCAAGGACAAGGCGGAGAAGACCAAGGACGGCGATTCGGTGGTCGGCGATTTCGCGGGCGCCTTCGCGGCGGCTCCCATGAAACTCGACGAGACCTACACCACGCCGGACGAGAGCCACGCGATGATGGAGCCGCACGCGACCATCGCCGCCTGGGAGGGCGACCGGCTGACCGTCTGGACCTCCAACCAGATGATCGACTGGATGGTGACCGACCTGTCGGCGACGCTGAAGATGCCGAAGGAGAAGGTGCGCGTCATCTCCCCCTTCATCGGCGGCGGCTTCGGCGGAAAGCTGTTCCTGCGCGCCGACGCGCTGCTGGCGGCTTTGGGCGCGCGGGAGGCCGGGCGTCCGGTCAAGGTGGGGCTGTCGCGGCCCCTGATGATGAACAACACCACGCACCGGCCCGCCACCATCCAGCGCGTCCGCATCGGCGCCACGCCGGACGGCACGATCACCGCCATCGCCCATGAAAGCTGGTCGGGCAACCTGCCCGGCGGCTCGGAGGAGACGGCGTCCGACCAGACCCGGCTGCTCTACGCCGGGGCCAACCGCCTGATCGGCAACCGCATCGCCACGCTCGACCTGCCCGAAGGCAACGCCATGCGCGCGCCGGGCGAGGCGTCGGGCATGATGGCGCTGGAGGTCGCTATGGACGAGATGGCGGAAAAGCTGGGCATGGACCCGGTGGAATTCCGCATCCGCAACGACACCCAGACCGACCCCGCCGACCCCAACCGGCCCTTCTCACAGCGCCAGCTCGTGCAGTGCCTGCGCCTCGGGGCGGAACGGTTCGGCTGGGCGAAGCGCAACCCGAAGCCGGGACAGGTGCGCGACGGGCGCTGGCTGGTCGGGCTGGGCATGGCGTCGGCCTTCCGCAACAACCTGCTGACCAAGTCGGCGGCGCGGGTGCGGCTGGACCAGCGCGGGATCGTGACGGTCGAGACCGACATGACCGACATCGGCACCGGCAGCTACACCATCATCGCCCAGACCGCGGCGGAGATGATGGGGGTCGGGCTGGACAAGGTGGCGGTGCGGCTCGGCGATTCGAGCTTCCCGGTGTCCGCCGGGTCGGGCGGCCAATGGGGCGCCAACAACGCCACCGCCGGCGTCTACGCCGCCTGCGTGAAGCTGCGCGAGGTGGTGGCCCAGCGGCTCGGCGTCAACTCCGCCGACGCGCGGTTCGAGGACGGTCAGGTGATCGCCGGCAACCGCAAGGTTCCGCTGGCCGAGGCGGCGGGGGCCGACGGCCTGTCCGCCGAGGACGGAATCGAATACGGCGACCTCGACAAAAAGTACCAGCAGTCGACCTTCGGCGCCCATTACGTGGAGGCGGCGGTGGACGCCGCGACCGGCGAGATCCGCGTGCGGCGGATGCTGGCGGTCTGCGCGGCGGGCCGCATCCTGAACCCGAAATCGGCGCGCAGCCAAGTGATCGGCGCCATGACCATGGGCGTCGGCGCCGCGCTGATGGAGGAGCTGGCGCTCGACAAGCGGAGGGGCTTCTTCGTCAACCACGACCTCGCCGGCTACGAGGTGCCGGTCCACGCCGACATCCCGCACCAGGAGGTGATCTTCCTCGACGAGACCGACCCGATCTCCTCGCCGATGAAGGCCAAGGGGGTGGGCGAGCTGGGCCTGTGCGGGGTGGGCGCGGCGGTCGCCAACGCGGTCCACAACGCGACGGGCCTGCGGGTGCGCGAGTACCCGATCACGCTCGACAAGTTCCTCGACCGGCTGCCCGCCATGGGATGAATCGCGGCGGAGTTTGGGTACGCCCCGGACTCCGCCGCGTCTTTTTCACAGGGTCCGTGACGCTCGACGGACCCCCGCCCCCCCGAAGCCGTTGCACCAGTTTCCCAAAGCGCCATAGAACACGCCCGCCATCATATCCACGTATGGCGCACATCAGGCTGAGGGACGCAAGGCATGGCACGACGGAGAGGCGGAGCACCGCGGGGGAGCCGGAGGGGCCGCCCCCTGACGCTGGGCGGACTGGTCGCCGTTCTGCTGGTGCTCGCCGCGGTCTACACGGCGGAGCGCTTCCACCTCATCCCGCCCGGCACGCTGGATTCCATCCTCGGCGAAGAGAAGGCCCAGCGCCAGCGCCCGATCCCGCGCCCCGTCCCGGACGCCAGCATCGATTACGCCGCCGTCGCCGCCCAGCTCGACCGCATCCAGGTGACGGAGGAGCGGCGCCGCGGCTATGTGCGGGACGAGTGGCCGCACTGGCTGACCATCGGCTCCAAATGCCTGAACACACGGGAGCAGGTGCTGATCCGCGACTCCGCGAAGCCGGCGACGCTGTCGGCCAACGGCTGCTCGGTGCTGTCCGGCGTCTGGAACGATCCCTACACCGGCGAGACCTTCACCGAGCCGAAACAGGTGGACATCGACCACCGCGTTCCGCTGGAGGAGGCGTACGCCAGCGGCGGCTACGACTGGCCGCGCGAGAAGCGCGCCGCCTACGCCAATGACCTGAGCGACCCGCTGACTCTCGTCACCGTCTCGTCGGCGGCCAACCGCGCCAAGGGGTCGAAGGGGCCCGAGGACTGGCTGCCGCCGCGCGAGGCGTACATCTGCGCCTATGTGGCGGGCTGGATCGCCGTGAAGGCGCGCTGGGAGCTGACCATGGACGAGCGGGAGCGCGTCACCGTCGGCAACATCCTCTCCGACTGCCGCCGCACCGCCGTGGGGGCGCGGCCCGCCCGCTGAGCGCCTTTCCGACCATTCCATGCGCCGGTATGCCCCGTCCGCGGCCAATGTCACTTTTGAAACCTGGCCGAAGTTGTTAGAACCTTCGTAGGCGGTCTTCCTGACGGAACGGCGGCGGGATGTTGCAGGGAGTGGCCGGGCGTCATGGCGAGGGAACGCGGTCTGCGGACGACGGTGGCTTTGACCGGCGCCGTTCTGGTCCTGGGCGTCTCCGTCGTGCTGGCGGCACTGACCGGTCTGCGCTCCCGCGAGCGGATCGAGAGCGAGATCGGGCATTCGCTGGCGGAGGCCGCGCACAACATGGCCGACCGGCTGGACCGCTCCATGTGGTCGCGCGCCAGCGAGATCAGCATGCTGGCCAAGCTCGGGATCACGCCGGCCATGGGCGACCCGGTCCGGTTGCGCTGGCTGCTGGAGCAGTTCCAGGCGTTCTTCCCGACCGTTTCCTGGATGGGCGTGACCGACACCAAGGGCAAGGTGCTGGCCGCCACCGGCGGCTTGCTGGACGGCGTGGACATTTCCAAGCGCCCGGTCTTCCAGAACGGGCAGAAAACGCAGTTCGTCGGCGACGTGCACGACGCGGTGATGCTGGCCTTCCTGTTGCCGAACCCGACGGGCGAGGCCATGAAGTTCGTGGACATCTCCACCCCCGTGCACAACGAGCAGGGCGAGGTCGTCGGCGTGCTAGCAACCCATCTGAGCTGGGAATGGACGCGCGAGATCCGCCGCTCCCTGATGGACACCATGCGGGGCCGCGCGGAGCTGGAACTGGTCGTGGTGGCGGCGGACCGCACTGTGCTGCTCGGCCCCCGCGAACTGCTCGGCACTCCCCTCGACATCGAGGCGGTGCGGCACGCGCAGAAGAACGAGAGCGGCTGGATCGTCGAACGCTGGCCGGACGGACAGCGCTACCTGACCGGCTACGCCTACGGCAAGGGCCACCTGAGTTATCCGGGCCTGGGCTGGAGCGTGGTCGCCCGCCAGCCGCTGGCCGTCGCCTACGCCCCGGCCACCGCCCAGATGATCGAGACGGTGCTGGCCGGCGGGGCCATGGTTCTGCTGTTCAGCGTGCTCGGCTGGATGGCCGCCGGGCGCGTCACGCGGCCGCTGCGCCGCATCGCCCAGGCGGCGGAACGCATCCGCAGCGGCGAGCGCGGGGCGGAGATGCCGGTGCTGGGCGGCAGCGCCGAGATCACCTCGCTGTCGGCGACGCTGCGCGATCTGGTGGACGGGCTGACCCACCGCGACGCCGCCCTGGTGCGGCTGGAGGACATCGCTTATCAGGACCGGCTGACCGGCCTGCCGAACCGCCGCTATTTCGAGCAGTATGTGGAGGCGACCACCGCCGGCAACGGCTCCGCCGCCTTCCTCTACATCGACCTGGACGGCTTCAAGCCGGTGAACGACCGGCTGGGCCACGACGCCGGCGACCTCGTGCTGCGTCAGGTGGGTGAACGGCTGGCCGCCTGCTTCCGCGGCGACGACGTGGTCGCCCGGCTGGGCGGCGACGAGTTCGCGGCGGTGCTGCCGCAGCGCGCCGGGGCCGAACCGCCGGACCTGGATGGGCTGGCCCGCCGCATCATCGATGCGGTGAACGAACCCGTGAGCATCGGGGGCGAGGCGGTGCGGGTCGGCTGTTCGCTCGGCATCGCGCTGTGGCCCGAGGATTCGTCCGACGTGGCGGAAACCCTCCGCCGGGCCGATCAGGCGCTCTATCAGGCCAAGCGCGCCGGGCGCAACCGCGGCATCCGCTGGACGGCCGATCTGCCGCCCGCCCCCGCCGGAAGCCAGGGCATAGCCGCGGAGGCGATGAGGAACGCCGCGTCCTAGGCCCCGCGGTCAAGCACCCGCCAAGCGGGGAACCGCGTCCGGCGGGCGCCCGGCCAGCGGTGGGTAAGGCGGTTGCACGCTGGAGCCTCGGACCTCTTCTGCCGTTTCATGTCCATCGGAGCACGACTCGGACGGCCATGGCGGGAGATTGGAAGATGAGCCTCGACACCAAGGGACAGCGTGCCCGCATGCTGCGTCTGCTCGCCGTCGTCGAACATTACGAGCGCAACAGCGCGGCGGGCGCGCAACTGATGCGCGGCACGCGCTACGAGCTGGCCGTCCAGGCCACCGACGTGAACGGCGACCGCTGCCTGTTCCCCGCCTGCGGCTGCGCCCAGGCCGACTGCTCGCGCCAGCCGCCCGCCGGCCCGCAGTTCAATTGGTGCGGCCCGCGCGGCGGCTGGAAGATGCGGTGAGCCTCCGCGAAGGAGATCAGTAATGGGGCGGGGGCGGCTCGTCCTGCGGCGCGCGGGAAACGCCGGACTCCAGCTCCGCGATCCGGTCGCGCAGGCGGCGCATCTGCGCCGTCATGAGGTCGAGGGTCCGACCCTGCTCGAACAGCACGGCGGACATCTCCTCGGCCATGCGCTCGTGATGGGCGAGGCGGGATTCCAGCTCGGTCAGGCGGCTCTCGGCGTCGGCGTCCATGGGTGGCCCTGCGGTGTCGCGGAAGGGACAGAGCTTTAGAACCGCTCCGCCGGGCAAGGCAAGATCAATGCGCCATCAACGCGGCCGGCATCGCAGCCGGCATCGCAGCCGGCATCAGTGCAGCCGGTCCCCGGCGACCACCCAGCGCTCGACGATCTGAAGCGCCTGCGGCACGTCCAGCTCCGGATGATGCCAGCGCAGCACCACCGTGGCGGCCTCCAGCGCGTGGCGGTCGGGGCGCCCGCAATCGACCAGTTCGCGGTAGGCGCGCTCCACCACGGGGCGGCAGCCGCAGACCGCGGCCTCGCAGGCGGCGAAACGCTCCGCCGGATCGCGCTCCGGTCCGCCTCTCCGCTCCGCCGCCATCAGGCCGTCTCCGGACCTTTGCGCTGGATGCGGCGCCCGAAGATCTCAAGCCGCTGCCCGATCATGTCGAAGCCGAGATGGCGGGCGATGCGGGTGACCGCGGCCTCCAGCTCCGGGTCCTGGAACTCCACCACCTCGCCGGTCTCGATGTCGATCAGGTGATGGTGGTGGTCGCCGCGCGCCTCCTCGTAGCGGGCCCGCCCGTCGCCGAAATCGTGGCGCTGGATGATCCCGATCTCCTCGAACAGCCGCATCGAGCGGTAGACGGTCGCCAGGCTGATGCCCGCGTCGATCGCCGCCGCGCGGCGGTAGACCTCCTCCACATCGGGGTGATCGGCGGCTTCCGACAGGACGCGGGCGATGATCCGGCGCTGGCCGGTCATCTTCAACCCCCGCTCGGCGCAGGCGCGTTCCAGACGCGACGGCAGGGCTTCTTCGGGCGTGGTCACGGGGCCGGTCCTTTCCGATGCCTAACCCATGGACTCAAGAGATGGAGAGGAAAGCCGGCAAGGACAACGGTCATCCGTATGACCTGCCTTTAGACCTGGACCAATGGCCGCCACCCCGGCCCATGGCATCGGGCGGAACGTCGTCCAGGGAGCAGAGGGACACATCCATTGCGCTGCCGCATCACCGCCCGATACCCCCGATGACCCGGACGGGTTCCCCCACCGGGACGCCGCAACCCACCTTCCGCCACCGCGTTTTTTGTCATGCTCATCCGTACATGATGCAGATGCCGGAACACAGGGAAGATCGGATGAGATCAAAGATTTCGAAACATCTATCCAATCCCATTCTCTGCACGTAAACATTCGAAGCCGCCCCTTCCATCAACATCCCCCGGGAAGACCGAGCCCATGGACATGAGGACTCTTGTTGAGGACGACGGCGACCGCATCGATATCACCCTGCAGCCTCTGGACAATCAGAGAGAATTTGAAAAGATTTGGATTGATCTGGAGGAGCGCGCCGACGGCTCCTTCTTCCTGAGCTGGCAGTGGATCGGCAACTGGCTGGCCTCCCTGCCCCGCGGCACGCGCCCCCACGCGCTGGTGGCGCGGCGCGGCGGGCGGATCGTCGGGCTGGCGCTGCTCTGCCCGCGCACGCAGTGGCGCTTCGGTCTGCTGCGCACGCGCTGCTGGCTGCTGCACGAGACCGGCGAGCGGACCTTCGACCGGCTGTTCGTCGAGTACAACGGCATCCTTGCCGACCGGAGCTGCGCGGACGCCGTGCTGGCCGCCTGCTTCGACTGGCTGGGGCGCCGCCTGACCAATTGGGACGAGCTGTTGCTGGGCGGGCTGGAGCCGCAGGCGGAGGCGGCGGTGCGGCTCGCCGCGGCGCAGCAGGGCCACGCGCTGCAGGTCCGGGTGGCCGACAGCTGCCAGTGGGTGGATCTGGGGGACGTGCGCCGTCAGGGCGCCGGCTATCTCGCCAGCCTCGGCAAGAACACCCGCGCCGCAGTGCGACGGGCCATGCGGCTCTACGCCGAGCGCGGCCCCCTGACCTACCGCGTCGCCGCCACGGCGGAACAGGCGCTGGAGGACTTCCACGCCATGGAGATCCTGCATCAGGCGAGCTGGAACGCGCGCGGCCAGTCCGGCGCCTTCTCCAACCCGGCCTTCCGCCCCTTCCATGAGCGGCTGATCGCCGGCGGCGTGCCGGCGGGCACGGTGCGGTTGTGCCGGGTCAGCGCCGGGGACGCGGTCATCGGCTATCTCTACAACTTCGTCCATCGCGGGCGGGTGATGAACTACCAGGGCGGTTTCGCCTACGAGGCCGACAACCGGCTGAAGCCCGGCCTGGTCGCCCACGTCCTGGCCATCGAGGACACGCTGGCCCGCGGCGAGGACTGCTACGACTTCATGTCCACTCCGGCGGGGCACAAGCCGCTGCTGTCCAACACGGAACAGCCGATGAACTGGATCGCGCTCGGCCCGGACCGGCTAAGCCGCCAGATCGACACCCGCCTGCGCCGCGTCAAGGCCGGGCTGACCGACCGGATGAGGCGGCTGATCCGCAGCCCGCTGCCCCTGATGAACCGCTGACTCCGTCAAGACCAACGCCGCAACCGCAGGGCCGCCGACGGGGCGGTCGGAGGATGCCGAAAATGAGAAACACCCCTGCCAACTCCGCCCTGGCCTGCGTAATGGGCGACATGGACATGGTGCGCCCGCTGGGGCTGGCCGGACTGCGCTGCGCCGTGGTCACCCATCCCGGGGCCCCCGCCCTGCACTCCCGCTTCACCAAGGACGCCATCCTGTGGGACGACCCGGCGCGCAACCCGGACGGGCTGGTCGAGGTGATGATGGCCTTCGCCAAGGACCAGCCGGAGAAGCCGGTCCTCTATTTCCAGGACGATACCCAGCTCCTGCTCGTCTCGCGCAACCGCGACCGGTTGGCCGAAGGGTTCCGCTTCGCCATCGCCGACGCCGAACTGGTCGAGGATCTGGTGGACAAGGGCCGCTTCCAGGCGCTGGCCGAGCGGCTGGACCTGCCCGTCCCGGCGACCCGCCGCCTCTTCCCGACCCGCGAGGCGGCGCCCGACGTGGTGGACCTGCGCTTTCCCCTGATCGTCAAGCCGCTGACCCGCCGCCGGGTGTGGGACGAGGCAGACGGCTTCGCCAAGGCCATCCAGGTCGATTCCGCGGACGAGCTGCGCTCCCTGTGGCCGCGGCTGGCGGCGGTCGGGCTCGACCTGCTGGTGCAGGAAATGATTCCCGGCCCGGAGACCCGGATCGAGAGCTACCACGTCTATGTGGACGAGAGCGGCGGCGTGGCCGGGGAGTTCACGGGCGCCAAGATCCGCACCTACCCGCTCGCCTACGGGCACAGCACCGCCCTGACCATCACCGACGCGCCGGACGTGGCGGCACTGGGCCGCTCGCTGACCGAGCGGCTGGGGCTGCGCGGCGTCGCCAAATTCGACTTCAAGCGCGCCCCGGACGGCGCGCTGCATCTGCTGGAAGTCAATCCGCGCTTCAACCTGTGGCACCATCTGGGGGCGGTGGCCGGGGTCAACCTGCCGGCGCTGGTCCACGCCGACCGGCTCGGCCTGCCGCGTCCGGCGGTGGGCAAGGCGCGGGCCGGGGCGCGCTGGTGCCACATCACCAAGGACCGGCTGGCCGCCAAGGACAGCGGCCTGTCGATGGCCGCGTGGCTGCCCTGGGTGCTGGGCTGCGAGGCGAAGGCCATCGCGCTCGACGACCCGATGCCCTTCCTGCACAACCAGCTCGCCCGTTTCCTGCCGTCGCGCGCCCCCCACGACGCGCCTGGCGGCGCGATGAAGGCCCAGTGAGGGTGGCGCGGCGATGAGGATCGGCATCCTGTCGGACATCCACGCCAACCGCGAGGCGCTGGAGGCCACGCTGGCCGACATGAGCGGCGCGGGGGTGGAGCGGGTCGTCTGCCTGGGCGACGTGGTGGGCTACAACACCGACCCGTCGCCCTGCATCAGCCTGCTGCGCGAGGCCGGGGCGGTCTGCGTCGCCGGCAACCACGACCGCGCGGTGACCCGCCAGATCCCCACCGACGGCTTCAGCGTCCGCGCCATCCGGGCGATCGCCTGGACTCGCAAGCGCCTGCCGCCGGAGGACGTCGCGTGGCTGTCCGCCCTGCCGCTGAAGACGAATGTCGGCGACCAGCTCGTTGCCGTCCACGGGGCGCTTCATGTGGACCGCGGCTGCGAGCTGGTCCGGCTGAACAGCGAGGACCGGATGCGGCGCACCGCGCAGGCCCTGCTCGCCCACCCCTCCGGCGCCCGCATCTGCGCCTACGGGCACACGCACCGGCTCGGCATCCACGAATACCGCAACGGCGAGCTGTGGGAGCACGACCCCGACAGCGAGGTCGTCCTGCGCGGCGGCTCCTGCTACCTGCTGAACCCCGGCACGGTGGGGGAGCCGCGGAGCGAGGAGCGGCGCGCGACCTGGATGCTGTTCGACACCGCCCGGCGGACGGTGAGCGTGCGGCGGGTCGCCTACGACGACCGCGCGGCCTTCGACAAGACGCGCCGGGCGGGGATTGAACCGCGGCGCCTGCTGTCCATTCCGGCGCCGTTGCGCTCCGCCCTTCAGGGGGGGCTCCGGCGGATGGGGATTTACGAGATGGTGCGGCGGGTCATCAACTCGTGACCCGTTTCCTCACTGAACCGTCGCCAGCATCAGCAGCGACGCGCCGAGCGGCAACAGGGCGAGCAGCAGCTTGAGCATGGGTCCGGCCATCGGGGTCTCGCAAGGGGGCTTCCAACGCGCGCGACTGTAGCCGGACGACGGGCGACTTTCTGTGACAAATGCCACAACCCAGCCATCCCTTCCCACCTCCTGAAAAATTTTCCTTTTGATCCAATCTCTCGGCAAATCCGTATCAACTCTTCGGTGCTACCGTCGGTTCCGCCGCGGGATGGGCTTTCGGCGGCCGGCGGCATCCAACAAGTCTTCGACGACACGGACCGGCGGGAGTGTGGACAATGAACTGGTTCCGAAACGCCAAGGTCGGCCTTCGGCTGATGCTGAGTTTCTCCAGCATCCTGGTGCTGATGGTCGCGCTGGCGGCCATCGCCATCTACAAGGTCAACAGCATTAACGACAGCCTTTCCACCATCAACGACGTCAACAACGTCAAGCAGCGCTACGCCATCAACTTCCGCGGCAGCGTGCATGACCGGGCGATCAGCCTGCGCGACGTCACGCTCCTGTCCGACGCGGCGGGGCTGAAGGCCGAGCTCGCCACCATCGACCGGCTGGCCGCCGACTACGCGCGCTCGGCCGAGCAGCTGGACCGCATGTTCGCCGTCGGCACCCACATCACCGCCAGGGAACGGGACATTCTCGCCTCCATCAAGGAGATCGAGGCCAAGACCCTGCCGCTGGCCCGCGCCGTCATCGAGGCGCGCCAGGCTGGCGACACCGACCGCGCCGTCAAGATCCTGGTCGAGCAGGCCCGCCCCGGATTCACCGAGTGGCTGGCCCGCATCAACGCCTTCATCGACCTCCAGGAGGCCGAGAGCCAGGCGGTGGCGAAGCACGCCCGGACGGTGTCCGAGAGCTTCCAGGTGCTGATGATCTCGCTGTGCGCGGTGACCGTCCTGCTCGGCGCCGGGCTCGCCTGGTGGTCGATCCTGACAGTGCGGCCGCTGCGCCGCCTGACCGACACGACGCTGAAGCTGGCCGAGGGCGACCTGACCATCGAGGTGCCGCAGGCGACCAGCCGCGACGAGGTTGGCGAGATCATCCGCGCCGTGCAGGTCTTCAAGGACAACATGGTCCGCGCCCGCCGCATGGAGTCGGAGAAGGAGGAGACGGAACGCCGCGCCGAGGCCGAGAAGCGCGAGGCGATGAACGGGCTGGCCGACCAGTTCGAGCGCAGCGTCGGCTCCATCGTCGAGCTGGTGTCCCACGCCGCCGCCGAGCTGGAAGGCGCCGCCCAGACGCTGAACGCCACCATGGAGCGCGCCACCGACCAGGCCGGCACGGTCGCCGCCGCGGCGACCCAGGCGACCGCCAACGTGGAGTCGGTGGCGGCCGCCTGCGGGCAGCTCGCCGGGTCGGTCAGCAGCATCGGCCAGCAGGTCCGCCAGTCCGCCGACATCGCCAACCGCGCCGTGCGCAACGCCGAGGACACCCAGGCGACGGCGGAAGGGCTCGTCAGCACCTCGCAGAAGATCGGCGAGGTGGTGCAGCTCATCAACTCGATCGCCCAGCAGACCAACCTGCTGGCGCTGAACGCGACGATCGAGGCGGCGCGCGCCGGCGAGGCCGGCAAGGGCTTCGCGGTGGTGGCCAGCGAGGTGAAGAATCTCGCCAACCAGACCGCCAAGGCGACGGAGGACATCACCGCCCAGATCGCCGGGGTTCAGGACGTGACCCTGCGCACCGTGCAGTCGATCCGGGAGATCGCCCAGGTCATCGGGGAAAGCAGCCAGATCGCCGACGACATCGCCCAGGCGGTCGAGCAGCAGGGCATCGCCACGCAGGAAATCGCCCGCAACGTCCAGCAGGCCTCGGCGGGCACCGCGGAGGTGTCGGGTGCCATCGTGCAGGTCAGCGGCGCCGCCTCGCAGGGCGGGACCGCGGCAGGCCGCGTGCTGGGCAGCGCCCAGGAGCTGAGCCGCTCCGCCGCACGCCTGCGGACGGAGGTCAGCGGCTTCCTCGCGAAGGTCCGCGCGGCGTAAAGAGGCGAATATCCCCTCTCCCGCCCCGGGAGAGGGTGCCCGCGGCAGCGGGCTCTCGCGCTGGCTGAAAGCCAGCGCTGACGCGGCAGGCGGACCTTCGGTCCGCCGAGAGCGGGTGAGGGTCGTACGAGGATCAAACCCTGATCCTTGCCTGCACCCTCACCCTTCCCGCGCGTTGCGCGGGCCCCTTCCCTCTCCCGGGGCGGGAGAGGGAGCAGGATGCGATGGCCTTGTCAGGACCTCACGCCGGGGAGCGGTCCTTGTACTTCACGATGACGTACAGCGCGTGGATCATGCCCGGTATGTAGCCGAACAGGGTCAGCAGCACGTTGATCCAGAACTGGGCGCCAAACCCCACCTGGAGGAAGACGCCGACGGGCGGCAGCAGAAGCGCCAGTATGATGCGTATGATGTCCATGCCGCGATAACGCTGCCGCCCCGCCCCCGGTTCCCTTCGCCCCGGCGCGATCCTCAGCCCAGCAGGCCGATCTGGTCGAAGGGCAGAGGATCGAACCCGTGCTGGTACACCGCGGAGCCCGCCACCGGCGCGAAGTTGTCGTGCGCGGCGTCGGTGAACTGCGGGTCGAAGGTGAAGGACCCCTTGTCGTAGCCGGCGGCCTGCCACTGCGCCAGCGTGCCGGTGGCGCCGTTCGCCATCACCTGCGGCCAAGCCTGGAACAGCGCCTCGTTGGGGTCGAGGTCGGCGTAGAAGTTGCCGGTGAAGGTCCCCGCCGTCTTCGGCCCGTCAAGGGCCACGGCCCGGCCGTCGCCGGCGTCCACGATGTTCTGGGTGATGGTGTTGTTCGCCATCGGCGAGCCCTTCCAGCCGCCCCAGCCGACGCTCTGCTGCAGACCGATCTGGGTGCCCAGATTGTCGGCCAGGATGTTGTCGGTGACCGTGTTGTTCCAGCCGCCGTGCAGGAAGATGCCGCCGACGTTGTCGTGGACGACGTTGCCCTTCACCGTGGTGCCGCTGGTCCAGTCGTCCAGATAGATGCCCCAGCTCACCAGCTTCGTCGGGTCGAGGAAGGTCGGGGAGACCTTGCCGTCCCAGGTCACGTTGCCGAAGGCGGTTGTGCCCGACACCTCGTTGTAGGCCACCGTGTGCCCGGCCAGATCCTGCTGGCGGTTGATCAGGTAGATGCCGCCGCCGTCGCTGGTCTCCTGGTTGGCGCCGATGATCTTGTTGTGGGTGATCGTCGCCCGGTAGGTGGCATCGCCCGAGGCCTGGACGGAGCCGACCGCGATGGCCTTGCCCGGCGTATCCTCGATCTGGTTGTGGGTGATGGAGACGTCGTTGCTGCCGTTCACCCACAGCGCGTCGCCGCCGTGGTCGACGGCGCTGGCGTGCTGGATCAGGTTGTCCGACACCTTGGTGAAGTTGGACCCCGCCTTGACGTAGACGGCCTCGCGCCCGGTCTCGGCGAAGTGGTTGCCGGTGACGGTGCTGTTGGCGCTGCCCTCCACCGTGATGCCGTAGCCGGTGTTGGTGACGGTGTTGTTCTTGAAGGTCAGCCCGGCGGCGTTGTTGGCGTAGACCGCGTGGCCGTCCGGCGCGCCGTCGGTCAGGGTCAGCCCCTCGATCGTGACGTTCTTGGCGCCGCCCAGCCCGACCAGCACGGGGAGCTGCGCCGCGACCACCTTGTGCCCGGCGACGGCCCCGCCCTCCGGCTTGAACAGCACCTGGTTGGACGCCTTGTCGAAGAACCATTCCCGCGGGGCGTCGAGCTGGTCCTTGCCGTTGAACAGGTAGAAGCGGCTGCCGGCGCCGAGCGCGTCGTAGGTGCCCTGGGCCAGCGTGATGGTGTTGCTGGCGTAGTCGATGCTCTTCACCGGCACGGTCATGTTGTCGTAGCCGTGCTGGCTGAAGACGCTGACCATCAGCCCGTCCGTGTTCGAATAGGTCGGGATCGCCCCCGCCTTGAAGCCGAACTGGGTGTAGGCGTCGGCCCCGGCCTTGGTGGCGATCAGCCAGCCGCCGTCGATGGGGTGGCTGGGGTCGGCGTTGGGCGTGCGGGCCACCGTCTGGCGGTCGCCGTCCATCGATAGGTCGAGCACCGCCTTGGAGCCGCCGGGAAGCTGCGCGCTGTAGAGGCCGTTGCCGCGCGACACCCAGTTGTCGACCAGGGAGCCGCCGTGGAACACCGGCTTCTCGCTGCCGTAGGCGGCGAAGCGGACCCCGCTGTCCTGGCCGTCCAGCCAGAGCATGTCCTTCATGTAGTAGTCGCCGCCGCGGACGTAGGTCACGTCGATGTTCGGGTCGGCGCGCATGGCGTCGCGGGCGGCGGTCAGCGTCGCCTTCGGCCCGTCGGTGCCGGCCGCGTTGGGGGCGGCCAGCTTGCCCGACCATTTGTCGTTGCCGTTGGTCGCCACGAAGAAGGCCGGCCCGGTCGGGGCGGGGGACGGCGTCGGGGTCGGGGTGGGCGTGGGGGCCGGCGTGGACCCGCCGGTCGCGAAGAAGCTCTTGTCGGCGTCGACGACCAGCGTGCCGTTCCACCACAGGCCGGACTGGCCCTTGACCACGTCCTTGCCGTCCAACGCACCCTTGTCGTAGGTGACGATGCTGTCGGTGGCGGCGACGGACTTGCCGTTGATCGTGACCTTGTTGACGATCAGCGAACGGTCCTGCCCGTTCACCACGGCGTCGTTGTCATACTGGATCTGCACCTTGTGCGCTTGGTCCGGTGCGACGTTGGCGGTGAAGCTGTAGTCCTTGGCCGCGGTGCCGACCGTGCCCTCGCCCACCTTCTTGCCGTCGACCAGCAGGTTGAAATGCGCGTTGGTGCCGCCCGCCGCGATGCCCTGCGCGTTCACCACGAAGGTCGAGGTTCCGGCGACCGGCGCCGCCGGGGCGGGAAAGTCGGAGGCCGGGGTGTCCACCACCAGCGTGCCGTTCCACCACATCCCCGACTGGCCCTTGACCACGTCCTTCCCATCCAACGCGCCCTTGTCGTAGGTGACGTTGGCGTCGGTCGGCTTGTGGGTCTTGCCGTTGATGGTGACCCCGCTGACGATCAGCGAGCGGTCCTGGCCGTTCACCACGGCGTCGTTGTCGTATTGTATCTGCACCTTGTGCGCCTGCGCCGCGGTGACCGGCACCGTGAAGCTGTAGGCGGTCGGGCTGCTGGCGTTGACGGTTGCCTGGCCCACCTCGACGCCGTCGATCAACAGGCGGAAATGCGGCCAGATGCCTCCGGCGGACTGCCCATAGGCACTCACGACAATCTTGGCGTCGGTCTTGCCCGTGGTGGTCGAAGCCATTGGATGGTTCCCTCGCTCTTATGCTCAACGGCCGCGAGCATGGCGGGGCCGGCCAGACATTTGTGCGCCATTTTGATAACAGGCGAGGGGCACCGGGTCCGTGCTTCTATCCGCCACCGCCTATAACGGGAGAGGCGGTTGAGCGGGAGTTATACGCACCAAAGCGCAGGCTCCCCCGGATTAAAGCGAAGCCTTACGTGTTGATGGCTTATACGGAACCAAGAGGCAGAGACCCCATGAAGAAGATCGCTGTTACCGCCTTTGTCGCCCTGTCGCTTGCCGCCTGCCAGAGCGGCGGCAGCGGCATCGGGACCAAGCAGACGGTCGGCGCGCTTGGCGGCGCGGCGGCCGGCGGCGTGATCGGTTCGCAGTTCGGCGGCGGCACCGGCAAGCTCATCACCACCGGTGTGGGCACGCTGCTCGGCGCCTATCTCGGCAGCGAGCTTGGCCAATCGCTCGACCGCGCGGACGAGACCTACGCCCAGCGCGCGGCCACCCAGGCCTATGCGGCGCCGATGGGCTCGACCATCCAGTGGAACAACCCGGAATCGGGCAACCGCGGCACCATCACCCCGATCCGCGACGGCCGCGACAACTCCGGCAATTATTGCCGCGAGTACCAGCAGACCGTCTATGTCGGCGGCAAGGCCGAGCGTGCCAACGGCACCGCCTGCCAGCAGCCGGACGGCACCTGGCGCATCGTGTCCTAACACCCGGCACGCCCCCTGCCCCGGCCGACCCTTCCGCAAGCCGCGGAAGCGGCGGCCGGGGCGGGAGCCCACGCCGCATCCCCGGAGTCACGACGCCGGAGTCATGATGCCGGAGTCATGATGCCGGAGTCATGATGCCGGAGTCATGACGCCAAGGTCACGACGCAGGAAGCGCGGTCAGCCGGATCGCCACCTGTTTGGTGTGCGGGCTGACGGCGATGATCTCCCAGGCCGCACCGGACCCGGCCACATATTCCAGGAATGCGCGGTACTCGTCCTCGCGCCACGTCCGGTTCCCGATGAACTCGTCGAAGACCAGCACCGTCCCCGCCCGGAAGCGCGGCGCCAGGGCCGTCAGCACCGTCCGCGCCGACGAGTAGATGTCGCTGTCCACATTGACGAAGCGCACCGCGCCGTCGTGGGCGGCCAGGAAGGGCGGCAGCGTGTCCTCGAACCAGCCCGCGTGCAGCACCGCGTTGCCGCGCACCGGCGGCAGGCTCTTGCCCGTGCTGAGCACGCCGCGCGGCGCGTTCACCCAGCCTTCCGGCAGCCCCTCGAACGAATCAAAGCCGTGCACGGCTTGGCCGGCCATGTCGGCGATCTGGTTCAGCGAGGTGCCGCGGCGCACGCCGAACTCCAGTACCAGACCGAGCACCTCCGCCCGCTCCAGCGCGAAGCGCAGCAGGTCCGCCCCGACGCCGAAGAGCCGGACGTCCGGTGCCAGATGCGGGCGGATCGCCGCCACCGCCTCCACCAGGGCCAAGCGCTTCGGCTGACCCGCCAGCTTCTCGCCATGCAGCGCCGCGGCCTCCGCGTCGCGGCCCAGCAGCAGCAGGTAGGCGCACAGGAAGCCCCAGTATTTGCCCGCCGCGCCCGGACACTCCGCAGCCCGACGCAGGCGGCGCAGCGCGTCCTCCACCCCGTTCAGGCCCAGCGCCACGGCGTGGCTGCCGAACCACGCGGCGGCGTGCTCCGGATCGTCGGCCAGCCGCTCGTCGAAGACCGCCAGCGCGCCGGCGGCGTCGCCGAGATGGGCGAGGCTGACCGCCCGCTCATAGAGGATGTCCGCCGAGCGGTTCCCGGCGGCCAGCGCCTCGCCGGTCACCCGCAGGGCCTCCTCGTAGAGGGCGTCGCGCCGGTAGGCGCCGGCCAGCGCCTCGCGGAGGCCGGGGAAAGCCGGATCGGCCGCCGCGACCCGCTCCAGCCAGCGCACCGCCTGGAGGCGGTCCCCGCCCGCCAGAACGGCCTGGGCGAGACGCTGGAGGGTCTCCGCATGGGCCGGCTCGCGCACCAGGGCGCGGCGCAGCGCGGCGGTGGCGGCCGCAGCATCGCGACGGCCGAGCGCGGCCAGGCCGGTCAGCCGGTCGCGCTCGGCGGATGCGCCGGCCTCCGGCGCGGAGTCCCGCAGCAGGCGCGCCGCCTGCCGGAAATGCCGCGCCTCGATCAGGCGGCGCGCCTCGGTCAGAACCTCATCCACGGGAAAAACCTGTCGGTCGGGCATGGTCGGAAGGGCGCAGAGATGCCCTGCGTCGGTGCCGGGATGCAAGCGCCGCCTGCGGCTGATGCGGGGGTGCAGGAAAAGAAATGCCCCCTTCGATATTTTTCCCTTTGACAGGGGGGGCTCTGGATTGCTATTCACCCGCTCCCGCCGGACGCTGCCGTAGCTCAGTGGTAGAGCACTCCCTTGGTAAGGGAGAGGTCGAGAGTTCAATCCTCTCTGGCAGCACCATGGGGCCGTAGCTCAGATGGGAGAGCGCCTCGTTCGCAATGAGGAGGTCAGGGGTTCGATCCCCCTCGGCTCCACCAACTTCTTCGGCGGTTGGTTGGTTGACTTGAGTAAGTTGGGTAAGGTTGAATTTAGTGCTTGCTTCGGCGGTCTTTGTTCTTTAGAAGGTCGCCTACGACGCGGGTGTAGCTCAGTTGGTTAGAGCGCCGGCCTGTCACGCCGGAGGCCGCGGGTTCAAGTCCCGTCACTCGCGCCACTTTCTTGTGGTTCAGGTCAAGTTTGGTTTGGTATCTCGCGGTTTGGTCCTGTAGCTCAGCGGGAGAGCACTACGTTGACATCGTAGGGGTCACTGGTTCAATCCCAGTCGGGACCACCATTGGGGGATCGTCTAGCGGTAGGACAGCGGACTCTGACTCCGCCAGCCTAGGTTCGAATCCTAGTCCCCCAACCAACTTCCAGGTCTTCCCTTTATAAAAAAGCTTCCACTTGGTCGCGCCGCTTCTGCAACGGCTTGCGGATGGCGTTCATGACCGTGTGACCCAAGTGTTGCCCGAGGCACCACCAGCTCCGTCGGAGCACCGCGCCAGGGCCCAAGCCGCGCGTCACCTCCATCATCAAACCTGGCACCGGGGCCTCCGTGTTCCGTCCGACCCGCAACCAGCGTCCCCACGCGGGCGACCTGAGCTTGCCGCTTCTCGGCACGGACATCCTACAAGCAGCCCGGCACACCGCTCTTCGGTGCGATCTTGCCCGTCCTATCCACCACGAACACCCCACCTACAGGATCGCGGCGCGGCCGCCATGGGACGATGACGAGGCTTCACCCGTCGCGACCGCTCCCCGGATCACTGACGCCATCGACGGAGTTCCTCCGGGAAGCCGCAACAGCGCATGACGGTCAGGAACGCCGACCCTCGAAGGTGATTATCCAATCCTCGCAGGTCGGGCCGCGACCGTGTTCATGGTTTCCGGAGATGACGACATCGCTGAAGCCGGCGGTCTCAAGAGCCAGTTGGAACTCGTTGATCCCCCACCAGCGGAGCGTGAACAACTCGAGTTCGGTCTCGACCAGGCGACTGTCGCGCCATCGCTCATAGCGCAGGTGCGACACCTTCCGCTGGGCGATGTGGTCAATGGTGACCGGCTGCTCCTGCAAGGTGATCAGGTCGCCGTCCCCGGTTGGCCAGCTCCGGAGCCGGGCGCCGCCCCCGATAAAGTCGCTGATGGGATCGAGGTCCAGGATCAGCCGCCCACCGGGCGCGAGATGGTTGTGAAAGCGCTTGAGCACCATCAAAGCGTCGGTGAAATCACCGATCAGCTGGAAGGAGCCAAGCGGAACGACGATGGCGTCGAACGCGTGGTCGTAGGCGAAATCCTCAAACCGCATCCGGTCGAGGCGAGGAGACAGATTGCGCGCACGGCAATGCGCGCGGCAACGCTCCAGCATTTCCTCGGACGCATCGAAGCCCTCGACGGACAGGCCAGCTTCAACCAACGGAATCAACAAACGCCCATTGCCGACTCCAGGCTCCAGAATGGGCCCTCGGCAGTCCGACAGTCGGCTGAGATAAAACTCCATCTCCGTTCCAAAGGTGCGGCCTATGGGTTTGTCGAGATCGTAGACGAGAGCGGCCAGACTGCCGTAGCGGTTGTTCATACACCCCTCAACGTTGAGTGTTCTGGAATCGAAGCGGGAAGTGTGCACCAGGGCATCGGATTCGTCTACGAACAGTTCCATTTGTCTGACGCCCCCATGGCATGCCTGCCGGGTCGGCAAGATGGGTGCCGGCGGCATACGTCCGCCGTCTTCTAACCGGCCTCCCGCTCCTTCCAGATGCCGCCTTGCAGGCGCGGCAACGATCCGGGACCTCCCTCGACCAATACATCCGCGTCCGGGACGCCCTGCTGACCGAAGCCCAGACGATCCTGACACAACTCGATCACCGTCCCGGCAACCAATCCCCTCCCCCGCCCGCGGCGGGGGAGGGTTAGGGAGGGGGCGAGGCGAGACCGCAGCCCATCGACCACCCGGACCCAACCGGGCGCAACGCAAAACCGGCGCCTCCCGTTGGGAAAGCGCCGGTCCTGTCGTTCATGAAGCCGATTGTCAAGCGTGTTTGAGCCCTGCTGCGTCCGCGTCCATGGATGGTGTGGCGTGTGCCGTGGTGACCTGGCGGCGACCTACTCTCCCACGTCTTAAGACGCAGTACCATCGGCGCTGAGGCGTTTCACGGCCGAGTTCGGAATGGGATCGGGTGTTGGGAGCCTCGCCATGACCACCAGGTCACCAAGGCACACGCGAACCATCCGGACGGGACGGCAGAGGGGTATCGTTGATCGAGGACGTGTTGTGCGTTCTTGCGGTGTTGGCTCGTTGCGTCCAGGGCTTGCCGCTGCGCGCGGGCCGCCACTGGGAAGGATCAAGCCGATCGAGCGATTAGTAAGGCTCAGCTTCAGGCGTTGCCGCCCGTCCACATGCCTCCTATCGACGTGATGGTCTGTCACGGCTCTCAAGGGAGTTCTGGTTTAGAGGTGGGTTTCCCGCTTAGATGCTTTCAGCGGTTATCCCGTCCATACTTAGCTACCCGGCCATGCCACTGGCGTGACAACCGGTGCACCAGAGGTATGTCCATCCCGGTCCTCTCGTACTAGGGACAGATCCTCGCAAAACTCCGACACCCACGGCAGATAGGGACCGAACTGTCTCACGACGTTCTAAACCCAGCTCACGTACCACTTTAATCGGCGAACAGCCGAACCCTTGGGACCTGCTCCAGCCCCAGGATGTGATGAGCCGACATCGAGGTGCCAAACGACTCCGTCGATATGGACTCTTGGGAGTCATCAGCCTGTTATCCCCGGCGTACCTTTTATCCGTTGAGCGATGGCCCGTCCACATGGAACCACCGGATCACTATGGCCGACTTTCGTCTCTGCTCGACTTGTCTGTCTTGCAGTCAGGCGGGCTTATGCCATTGCACTCGACGAGCGATTTCCGACCGCTCTGAGCCCACCATCGCGCGCCTCCGTTACGCTTTGGGAGGCGACCGCCCCAGTCAAACTACCCGCCATGCAGGGTCCCGGCTCCGGATGAACGGAGCGCGGTTAGATGCCAGAGACCTCAAGGGTGGTATTTCAAGGATGGCTCCACCCGAGCTGGCGCCCGGGTTTCCTAGCCTCCCACCTATCCTACACATGAGATCCCTAGCACCACTGCAAAGCTGTAGTAAAGGTGCACGGGGTCTTTCCGTCTGACCGCGGGTACTCCGCATCTTCACGGAGAGTTCAATTTCGCTGAGTTGGTGTTGGAGACAGCGGGGAAGTCGTTACGCCATTCGTGCAGGTCGGAACTTACCCGACAAGGAATTTCGCTACCTTAGGACCGTTATAGTTACGGCCGCCGTTTACCGGGGCTTCAATTCGGAGCGTGAACCCCTCCTCTTAACCTTCCGGCACCGGGCAGGCGTCAGACCCTATACGTCGCCTTGTACGGCTTCGCAGAGCCCTGTGTTTTTAGTAAACAGTCGCCACCCCCTGGTCTGTGCCCCCGCCATGGCTTGCGCCACAACGGGGCCCTCTTCTTCCGAAGTTACGAGGGCAATTTGCCGAGTTCCTTCAACACCATTCTCTCAAGCGCCTGGGTATGCTCTACCAGTCCACCTGTGTCGGTTTGGGGTACGGTCTGATGCGGGGGCTGTTTCCTGGAACGGGTCCCCAGCCGGGCCAATCCGATAAGGCCCGACACGCTTTCCCATTCGTCACACACCCGCTGGCCCACGACTATTAACGTGGTTCCCATCGACTACGCCTTTCGGCCTCGCCTTAGGGGCCGGCTCACCCTGCGTGGATTAACCTTGCGCAGGAACCCTTGGACTTTCGGCGACAGTGTTTCTCACACTGTTTGTCGCTACTCATGTCAGCATTCTCACTTCCGATACCTCCAGGCGGCCTCACGGACACCCTTCGCAGGCTTACGGAACGCTCCGCTACCACGTGATCAGAGATCACATCCGCAGCTTCGGTACACGGCTTGAGCCCCGATACATTTTCGGCGCAGGCCGGCTTAACTAGACCAGTGAGCTATTACGCTTTCTTTAAAGGATGGCTGCTTCTAAGCCAACCTCCTGGTTGTCATGGCCTTCCCACATCCTTTCCCA